>DATFAW010000372.1:0-3070 GCA_035254165.1 Paludibacter sp. | reverse complement strand
CCTAAAGCTTTAAATGAAATTAAATCACTTGGAATAACTCATATCTGGTACACAGGTGTTATTGAGCATGCCACCCAAACCGATTATTCTGCTTTTGGTATTCGCAAAGATCATCCCGGAGTGGTGAAAGGGAAAGCAGGTTCAGCTTATGCCATAAAAGATTACTACGATGTGGATCCGGATTTGGCTGAGAATGTGGAAAACCGCATGGCTGAATTTGAAGAGTTGGTGAAACGGACGCATAAAGCCGGCATGAAAGTGATTATCGACTTTGTTCCAAACCACGTTGCGCGCCAGTATCACTCCGATGCCAAACCTGCCGGAGTTATAGATTTGGGCGAAAATGATCATTCCGAGTGGGCCTTCTCGCCGCTTAATAACTTTTATTATCTGCCAAACCAGCCCCTTAATCCTCAGTTTGATACACATGGCTATATCGAATTTCCGGCCAAGGCAACCGGCAATGACCAATTCACAGCTTCGCCAACGCAAAACGACTGGTACGAAACGGTAAAGCTGAATTACGGCGTAAACTATGTGGAAGGTGGTCAAAAACAATTCAACCCCATACCGGACACTTGGTTCAAAATGCGCGACATTCTGCTTTTCTGGGCTTCTAAAAAAATTGACAGCTTTCGGTGCGATATGGCCGAAATGGTTCCGGTGGAGTTTTGGGGATGGGCTATTTCGCAAGTCAAATTGCAATATCCCGAAATTATTTTCATTGCCGAAGTGTATAATCCTGCCGAGTACCGAAACTACATTTGTAATGGTAAATTTGATTATCTGTACGACAAAGTGGGCATGTACGAAATGCTCCGGAATATCACCAGTCGAAACTTCCCTGTCCGTGAAATAACTAACTCATGGCAATCGCTCGGTGGAATTGAAAACCAAATGCTCAACTTTCTGGAGAACCATGACGAACAGCGTGTCGGTTCAGGTTTCTTTTCGGGCAATGGAATGTATGTGCAGCCGGCTATGATTGTAGCTGCAACACTAACTAAGGCTCCCGTGATGATTTATTTCGGACAAGAACTAGGAGAACAGGGCATGGAGTCCGAAGGTTTCAGTGGAATGGATGGACGAACTACCATTTTCGATTACTGGGGTCTGAAAACAATTCAGGCGTGGTCAAATGGTGGCAAATTTGATGGAGGTAAGCTCACTCGCGATCAGAAAGACCTGCGGGTATTTTATCAGAAATTGTTGAACATCACGCTTTCCGAAAAAGCCATAACCGATGGGCTGATGTACGATTTGGAATTTGCCAACTTCGACAGCAATAAATTCAATACGCATGAGCAATATGCCTATTTCAGGAAGTTCGAAGATGAATTATTGCTGATTGTGCTCAATTTCGACGATAAACATTTGGATACCGAAGTTTGTTTTCCCTACGAAGCTTTCCAATATCTCGAACTGAAGGAAGGTCAAGCCTACAATGTTGTAAATCTGCTTAATGATTCAGATAAATTTCCTTTATTTACATTGAGTTCCAAAGAGCCTTTTGTAGTCCACATACCAGCCTGGAAAGGGATGATTCTGAAGCTGACCAAAGCTTAATAGCATGTAGTAATCAGTTTGTGGATTTTTTTTAGTGATAATAATTTAGATCTTTATAAATCGGACGTCGAAACTTATAATTGAAAAAAAATGAAAACACTATTGATTTGCTCAACATTCATTTTGTTGTTTTTCATGTCCTCTTGCTCATCTTCAAAAACAACAGCTGACACTATTCGTGAAATTACTCAGAAAGTAGAATCGAAAGATTTTACGGTAAGTGTAAACTCTGCCAATCCATTTAGAATGAAACATGTCATGTTGACTTCCGAATACGATTTGCGGATAAAAAATGACTCCGCCTTTGCCTTTTTACCTTATTATGGTGTGGCTCATATAGCACCATACAATAGTAGCGAAGGTGGAATTAAGTTTGCCGAACCCATGACCGATTATTCTATTGTTTCCAATAAAAAATCTACCGGTTGGGACATTCGGTTTAAAGTGAAATCGAAAGAATATGATTATGAAATATACATGAACATATTCAATAATGGCAGTACCATGTTCTCTGTTAGCTCCTATCAACGGGACATGATATCCTTTAATGGAGAAATAAAAAGATAGCATACCCAATAAGCAGAAGCATCGCTTTGTGCGGCTATATGAAGCCTCAATAAACGAAAGCACAAATAAGGTGCAGCGCACCGTGATATTCATTCTGCTTTTAAAAGAAGAAGTGGTTTTCTTGCACTTTTTGTCAGATTTGTCAGGGCGACCTTGTCCGGTGAGCCGAAAAACAAGGGAGGAAAGCGTGAAAATACCCACTGTTTGACGATCCGCCAATTGGCGGAGAGGAGTTTGGGGATTTTAGCTTTCCGCCCGTCAGTTTTTCGAGTGAAGCGGGCATAGTCTTGAACTTTTTTGCTTCGTTTTTTGGTTCAAGCCAAAAAATGAAGTGGGGTTTGGGGTAAAACCCCAATGTGAAGAATATTCTGTTTTATAAATATACTCCAGATTGTATAAATTTCGAGCCTTTTGAATTTTCCGAACCGCAGTTGTCTAACTCACAACTGCGGTTTACATTTTATAAACAACCGTTATAAAACTCATAACTGAAAACTACAAACCAGCAACTGAAAAACACAATCTTATAACTGTAAAGTTCAAACCAATAACTGCATAATACGATCTGTCAACTGTAAAATGTATACTCATAGTAGCAAAGTTCAAACCGGCAACTGTAATATACAATTTCATAGCTGCAAGTTACAACCCAATAACAGCAAACCAAAAGTTCATAATTAATCATTCATAGCCCATAGTTTATCACTCATCATTCAACACTCAACACTCAACATTCTTATCCCGCTACTGCCAACTTTTAATTTGATGCAAAATCACCCTGTTTTATTCATTATTTATGCATTTTTGGATATTCCTGTTGATTCTATTATTGAAAGGATCGAATAACTTTTAAATCGAAATTGGCATTTCCAAACAGGCAAAGAAATTAAAGAATTATTTCTTTAATCTCTTTGCGGTTCAAAAAAAAAGTCGGATA
>DATFAW010000371.1:0-3053 GCA_035254165.1 Paludibacter sp. | reverse complement strand
AATTTTTCTTTAAGTCCCCTATGGGGGATTTAGGGGGCTTCCTCAACTTCTTTTTTGATCCAGTCATATCCTCTTTCTTCAAGTTCCAGAGCCAGTTCTTTTCCACCTGATTTTACAATTCGTCCATCGTACAATACATGTACAAAGTCTGGCACAATATAATCCAACAAACGTTGATAGTGCGTAATCACGATACAGGCGTTGTCAGGACGCTTAAGTTTGTTGACACCGTTGGCTACAATGCGTAAAGCGTCAATGTCCAGTCCGGAGTCAGTTTCGTCAAGGATCGACAAACGTGGATCGAGCATCGCCATTTGGAAGATTTCGTTTTTCTTTTTCTCACCACCCGAGAAACCTTCGTTTACCGAACGGTTAGCAAGCTTGCTATCCATTTCTACCAATTCTTTCTTTTCGCGCATAGTGCGTAAGAAATCGGTGGCGGAGAGCGGGTCCTGATTTTTGTATTTGCGATGTTCGTTAACGGCTGTGCGCATAAAATTCACCATGCTAACGCCTGGAATTTCCACCGGATATTGAAAGCTGAGGAAAATTCCTTCGCGTGAACGATCTTCGGGCGATAATTCCAATAGATTTTTATTGTAAAAGGTAATGTCACCTTTTGTTACTTCAAAAGCCTGATTGCCTGAAAGAACAGAAGCAAGCGTTGATTTGCCGGCACCGTTAGGTCCCATGATAGCGTGTATTTCTCCGGGACGAACAACTAAGTCTAACCCTTTTAATATCTCTTTGCCATTGATGTTGGCGTGTAAGTTTTTAATTTCTAGCATAATTATCACCCCTAAATTCACCCCTAACCCCTAAAGGGGAATTAAATTAGTATTGTTTTATTTATTTATTTTAAAAATACAGTTTTATTTCATGAAAATAAGTACATAAGTCGCACTCAACAAAAGCCCCTTTAGGGGATTGGGGGTCTTTTTTACCCTACTGAACCTTCGAGTGTTATTTGCAGCAGCTTTTGTGCTTCCACCGCAAATTCCATTGGCAATTGGTTAAGTACCTCTTTAGCGTAACCGTTTACAATCAAGCCTACGGCGTCCTCAGTCGAGATGCCGCGTTGATTGCAGTAAAATATTTGGTCTTCGTTTATTTTCGATGTTGTTGCTTCGTGTTCCACAATGGCCGAGTCGTTGCTCACTTCCATATAAGGGAAAGTATGTGCTCCACACTTATCGCCAAGCAGCAAACTGTCGCATTGCGAAAAATTACGGGCGTTTTCGGCTTGTGGATTAATTTTTACCAAGCCTCGATAGCTGTTTTGGCTTTTACCGGCCGAAATACCTTTTGAAAGAATATGGCTACGGGTATTTTTGCCAATATGAAGCATTTTTGTGCCTGTGTCAGCTTGTTGATGGTGATTGGTTACTGCCACCGAGTAAAATTCCGCTGACGAATTATCGCCTAACAGAATGCAACTTGGATATTTCCAGGTAATAGCAGAACCTGTTTCTACCTGTGTCCAGGATATTTTAGAATTTTCTCCTTTACAAATGCCACGTTTGGTCACGAAGTTGTAAATTCCTCCGACCCCATTTTTATCCCCAGGATACCAGTTTTGTACCGTAGAGTATTTTACTTGTGCGTTTTTCATTGCTACAATTTCCACAATAGCTGCATGCAATTGATTTTCGTCTCGCATGGGAGCTGTACAACCTTCGAGATACGAAACGTAGCTGTCTTCGTCTGCAATAATCAAGGTGCGTTCAAACTGGCCGGTGTTCATGGCGTTGATGCGGAAATAAGTGGAAAGCTCCATCGGGCAGCGAACTCCTTTGGGGATATACACAAAAGAACCGTCGCTAAATACGGCGCAGTTCAATGTTGCAAAAAAATTATCGGTATATGGAACTACCGAACTCATGTACTTCTGAACCAAATCAGGGTGATGTTCAACCGCTTCGCTGAATGAGCAGAAAATAATTCCGAGTTCAGCCAAACTTTCTTTAAACGTAGTTTTTACAGAAACACTGTCCATAACCGCATCCACAGCCATTCCCGACAGAACAAGCCGCTCTTCGAGTGGAATGCCCAGTTTTTCAAATGTCTTCAGCAACTCCGGATCTACTTCGTCCAGACTTTTTGGAGCGTTTTTTCGTGGAGCGGCGTAATAGGCTATGCTTTGGTAATCGATGTGCGGAACGTCAAGATGCGCCCAAGTTGGCATCTTCATGGTAAGCCAATGGCGGTAGGCTTTCAAGCGAAATTCCAGCATCCATTCCGGTTCCTTTTTTTTAGCCGAAATGAGACGTACTACTTCCTCACTGAGTCCAATGGGAATAATGTCCGTTTCAATATCGGTTGTAAAACCGTATTTATAATCTCCTTGGGTAACTTCATCTAATATATCTGCTGACATAATCTTTTTTAATTCATAATTGTTTATTCTCAATTCAAATTAAATCTAACTTGTTTAAAATGAATTATGAACGAAATTAATGCTACAAAGATACAAAAAAATGTGTTTTAGAACATAGTTCTTTGACTTAATACATTAGGCAACATAACGTAAATCGTCCTGTTTTTGTTTTCAAACTTGGATATATTGGCATTTTTTAGCGAATGCACACAAATCCACCCAAAAACATAAAGGGAAATAAGATTTGCCTTATTTCCCTTTATGCTTTCATTTAATTTTTGAAGAAAGATTTTATTTCTTCTCAAGTTTCTTCTGGATTTTCCGAATGGCCGAATCGATTGACTTCTCGGGTTCAATAACATTGTACTCTCCCCAAAATTGGGCATCGGTAAACCCGGATGCTTCATCGCTAATGATCACCGATGGTTTAAGTTTTTCTGTGAAGTTGGCCGATTTGCTTTCTGCACTTTTTCCCCAATCGGTAACAGCCATTTCTACGGTAGAATAATAGTTGGTGTTAAAGAGTCTTTTTTTCCAAATAATTTTCAACCCAAGCTCAATACGGCTATAGGAATAATACCATTTTCCATCCTTCTCCATGTAGTCGATCCTATATTTAGCTTCGGTAGGATAAACCCGGGCGTTGAATGGTTTTTTCTTGATAAACATCGCTGAA
>DATFAW010000370.1:0-2910 GCA_035254165.1 Paludibacter sp. | reverse complement strand
CAATAAAAATATTGTTCGTTTCTTTGTGGCATAGTTACATAGACCACTAAACTAATATGCCATGATCAACATTCAAAACTTATCATTTCATTACAAAAAGAAGTCGCCGCTGTTCAACGATTTTTCGTTGGAAGTAGAAAGCGGACGCATAGTTGGCCTACTCGGTAAAAACGGTGCAGGCAAATCGACCCTGCTGCATTTAATCTCTGGATTAATTCAGCCTAAAGCGGGAAAAATCAATGTAAACGGCTTTGTTCCGTTCGGCCGGAATCCAAATTATTTGGCGGACGTTTATATGGTTCCTGAAGAATTCGCGTTTCCACCCATCAGTATTTCAACCTATGTGAAAGCATTCAGTCCGTTGTACCCGAACTTCGATCAACAGAAACTTTATAAAATTTTTAATGAATTTGAGTTGGAACATACTGCCAACCTGAACAAGCTTTCGCACGGGCAACGCAAAAAATTCCTGATAGCTTTTGCTCTTTCCACAAATTGTAAAATGCTTGTATTCGACGAGCCGACCAATGGACTCGACATCCCATCCAAAAGCCAGTTTCGTAAAATTCTGGTTAGTTCTGTTACCGAAGAACAATTGGTTATTATTTCCACCCATCAGGTCAAGGACATCGACACGGTGATTGACAAAGTGGTGGTGATTGAGAATGGTAAAATTATTTATCAGGAAAATATTGATGACATAACCCAGAAATTGTATTTTGACCTGGTGCCATCGTTAGCTGGAATTGAAAATGTGCTATACCACGAGCAAAGCCTACTGGGTAAAAAAATTATAGTTCCTGCCTCTGAAGGTAATGAATCAAGCATCGATTTGGAACTTTTATTTAACGCTGTAATTAACAAGACAATCTAACCCCCGAAAAATATGAATTCAAATACATTTTTTAGTTTCCGCAGGTTTTACCAGCTACTTCGCAACGACATTTTGCTCAATTATAAAAAATACCTGTTCACCATTGCAGGTGCATTTATATTAGGTTTCATTCTTATATACATGCAAATGCCTGGTTATTTTTTTAGTGATACTACTTATAAATTTGATGCTTCAAGGTATAATAATATATTTACCATGTGTCTGTTAGGACTTGCTGCATTTGTAGGTTCGGCATTTTCGGAGCTAAGCAATAAGGTTAAAATAAGTAATTACCTGCTTGTTCCGGCTTCTACTTTTGAGAAATTTCTAAGCCAGTTTGTCATTCGGGCCATTGCCGGAACAGTTATATTTCTATTTATCTTCTGGGTAGATGCTCATTTGGCACGCATCGCCGTTCTAAGTCATATGAAAGATGTAAACAACCATTTAGCAGGACCTGAAAAATATAATTATATTGAAAAATTCCATTTTTCAATGTTTTTGATGAAAAGTAAATATCCGGTGGTAACTTACTGGAGGTTATTTGATGGAATTGGTACAATTCTAACTTTTTTCTCTGCTGGCATGTTTTTGTTTTCAGTAAAAATTTTCTTTCGGAAACTGGGTTTGATAAAAACAGGAATTTCGCTTGTTGCAGCAATATATTTGATAGGAGTTTTAATGGTGTGCTTTTCGCACTTTTTCTATCCAGAAACGATTGGCTTTAATACAGCTAATATTAATTACTTATTATCCAATGGCTATACCAATAACGATATATTTCTATATTCTACAGGCTATTTAGCCCCCTTATTTTTACTTCCGCTGGGTTACTTTAAACTTAAAGAAAAACAGCTATGAGCATGGACTTTAAGTCGACGAAAGGTATTTTTCAGCAAATAGCTGATAACCTTTGTCACCAGATACTCGAAGGCAAGCTCGCCCCCGGCGAACGTGTACCCTCGGTGCGCGAGTTGGCGATAGAGTTTGAGGTGAACCGGAATACGCTCTTAAGGACGTATGCTATACTGCAAGATGCCGGCGTGATTGACAATAAACGCGGTATTGGATTTTTTGTAACGGAAGATGCATTGGATCGTATCCTGAAAACTGAAAAACAAGCATTTTTCAACAATGAATTGCCTGAATTCATTCAAAAAATTAAAGTGCTGAAACTTACAAATAATGATTTAACTGACTTATTAACAGCTATACAAGAAAATGAAAACAAGTAATATAATTATAACCGCTTTTGCCATCCTTATCACGGGGGCAGTATTCTTTTTATTTGCCGACTCCAAAAGGCATGTAGAAGAAGAAAAAAATAAAATCAGTTACAAAGAATTTCCCTTATCGGCTTTCAAGGTAATTGTTGCCGAATATCATTCGGATATTCATGTTGACCGATCGGATAGTACATCAATGAAGATAGAGTATGTGAAGGGAGTGAAGGCTCCTGCGAAACTGTATGAAGTGATTAATGACACATTGCATGTTTATGGCGGACTCAGAGCTTTTGTGAAATGCAAGCAGATTTCTCAAATAATTGGGAAAAACCACTGGTGGATAAACGTTAGTAATTTTGAACCGGACTCATTAACCATTAAAGTAACACGAGGAAGATTTCTTTACAATAATGATAACGGTAAAAAATATACGATTAATCAAAAGATATATAATATGAATATAACAGCAAATGATAGTGCAATTGTCGATATTAATAATTCCAGATTAGGTAATCTCACAATAAAATCGAACAACGCTTTTGTAAATAATTATTGCGATACCAAGTGTCTTAATGCCGGCCTAACACATAAAGCCAGACTTTATAGCAAAGATACAAATGGAGTAATAACTATTGAAAAGGATACAACTTGTAACGTTTCTATTGACAATAATACGCATTATGCTTATTGATAAAATTTCGCCTCATCTAGGCATTGTTTAGATGAGGCGAAAATGTTTTTGCTCTTACATTTAACGGATCTTTTATATAGAAAAAATCACTAGAAAAACCTATTTATATCCATTCTTAA
>DATFAW010000369.1:0-7853 GCA_035254165.1 Paludibacter sp. | reverse complement strand
ATTATTTTTATTGCTTTGCGATGTCAAACGGGGATATTTTGCATTCTGATTATCAGCCGTCCAACGATTATCATAATAATATTGAGAAATAGTGGTATTATTGATTAAAGGCCAGTAAATGCTCTGGGCATTCAATACAGCAGAGTAACGATCGGCTCCCTGAAACATGGCACTAAAACCAAGTCCTTTCCACTCGGTTCCGAGGTGGAATGAATAATAAATTTCCGGGGCTGTGGTGCTGTAACCGATAGCAATCTTATCATTTTCATCAATCTTGTTGTCGTTGTTTACATCTTTATACTTGATATCGCCCGGTTTTACAGTACTAAAATTTTGTACCGGACTGTTATCTATGTCTGACTGATCTTTAAAGAACCCGATAGCCTGCAAGCCATAAGTCTGCCTCAGCGGATTTCCGGTTTGTACCAGATTGGAATATATTCTCGGCTCTTCCAACTGGTTAATGATCTTGTTTTTTGCGAGTGTGAAGTTACCGCCAAGGTTGAGCGTGAAGTCACCTACTTTTTTATTATAATCTGCACCTACTTCAATACCCCAACTATCTACAATCCCTGCGTTTTTATATGGTGCTGTGAAACCTAATAAAGAGGAGTACGCACCACTTGAAGCAACCCAGATATCATTTCTTCTCTGGTAATAACCGTCGACTGTGATGTTGAGTCCTTTAAATAAAGTGGCATCAATACCGATGTTATATTTATTGGCTTTTTCGTGAGTAGAATTAAGCGAAGCCAATTGCCCTAGCGTCCAGCTACCTAAGCTTGAAGAATAACCTGTATCAAAGTTATAAAGACTGCCACCCGAATAAACCTGCTCCCAGTAGTCTTCCCCTGGAATATTATCACTATTGATAATGCCCCAGGATGCTCTTAGTTTCAAAAAATCGATGAATGAAACATTTTTCATGAAATTTTCTTTGGATAATATCCAAGCGGCAGAAACGGTAGGCGAAAAAGCCCATCTATGTTCCGGAGCCAGTTTGTTGGAGGCAGAGGCAACCAGAGTCAGGTCTGCAAAATAGCGGTCGTTAAATCCGTAATGGGTGTATGATGATACATTTTGACGATACCAGGTGTTATCCAGTCCCATCACATTGCGATATTCATAATCCCATTTCAGTTGTGAATAAACTTTATGAGCTCCGAAAATACGGTTGTAATCAAGACTTCCAAAAAAGTTGAACTTTCGAGTCCACGTGCTCAGACTGGAAGTTGTGCCCATTCCGCTTTCTGTACCACCGGTATAGTGTTGAGTGGTTGTTGGTGCTCCACTGTCCCAGCCTGTTACGGCGTCACTTCCATAAACATAGGTTTTAGAATGGTCTTCCCAATATGAAGCTGAATTATCATAAGCCAACTGGAAACTAGCGCCTAATCCCGGAAGTACAGAAGACAAATCTTGTTTTAAAGTCAGATCTGTAAAAAAAGTACGGATATGCCCCTTTGAATAAGATGCTGCCTGCGACTGGGCTACCGGATTATTTGTTCCATCCCAGGTGGCATTACCACCCCAAATTCCATCTTTCGTTTTTATCGGAAAAGCTGCAGATGGAATTGAATCAATTTTGCTCCATAAATTGACAGAAGCACCCGGGCGGCTCGATTCTGTTAATGAGCCTAATATATTCAAAACTAATTTAGTTTTGTCCGTCAAGTCAATATCCAGGTTGGTTCTCATATTCCCTTTCGAATATTTATTCTGGGTAGAATATCCGCTATTTGCGTTTGCATTGGCAATAAATCCGTCGTTGTTGGTCAAATCGAGCAAGGTATAATAACGAAATTTAGAACCACCTCCACGAAAACTAACATTATAGATATTGGATGCACCCGTATTTTTGAAGGTATTTTTAATCCAGTCTACATTCGGATAGAGATAGGGATATTGTCCTGATTTGAAAGCATTTAATTCGTCGGCAGAATATCTGGTGCTTTGTCCGTCATTCGTCAAAGCTTCATTGACTGCATTAGCATAATTATAAGAATCAACAAATTTCGGACGACGTGCTTCCCAGTTTATCACGTGGTCGTAACTGAATTTGACTTCCTTAGTGTTATATTTTCCGCGTTTAGTTACCACGTTAATGATACCATTGATCCCTTTGTATCCATAAAGTGCTACAGCGGCAGCATCCTTCAGGATGTTGACAGTTTCAACTTCTTCAGGACTTATGCTAGACAAATCACGCTCAATACCGTCTACCAATGTAAGCGGTGTGCTGTTGGATAAAGTCTGCAAACCTCTGATATAGAATGTGGGTTCATAAGCAGCGTAATTGCCGGCATTCTGTAGTGTTGTCAGGCCTAATCCAAGTCCAAAAAGAGAATTTGAAATATCCTTTGCTCCACGTTTATTAAATTCCTCGTTAAATATCGTTGATACAGATGCTGTAGATTCTTCGAGACTCTGGGACGTATTGTAACCCACATTGACCGGTTGGGCGGAATATCCCAATACAATAGTCATTGGTTTGTCTGTTTCGACCTCTACGGTTTTAAGTCCTTTGTCTGAGGAGGTGATTTGCAACTTCTGATTTTTGCCAGCGATAATTTTAAATTTACCAGCTTTATCTGTTTCCACTCTGTTCTGCGGGTTACTAACAGTACTAACTGATGCTCCATAAACGGGATGTCCCCATTTGTCTACCACAATTCCTGTAATATTATTTGCTTCCTGAGCGAATCCTTGCAAGCCTATGCAAGCAAGAAAAGCCAGAATTACTATTTTTTTCTTTTTCATAAATAATTCGATTTTCAATTGTCCTGATTAAAAATTACCATCCCGGATTCTGAGTAAGTCCATATCCTTTATTTACTTCGGTTAAAGGGAATGGAGACAGGTACCATTTAGGATCGAATCCATTTGTCCACCAGTAACGCGTTGTATTAGACAACTCAAACTTTTCGTACTCAAAATGAGTAGGTTGTAATGCTCCTGTTTTTTTATCTCCATTATACCATGCTGTTTCTACCCGCACTCCATTGGTGACACGATAGATGTGCAGCCCGTGCAATCTTTTCTCGAAACGGTTTTTCATTTTGTAGCGGATCATATCGAAGAAACGACAGTCTTCCATTCCCAATTCACAAACCCGTTCGCGCAGAATTTCATTGAGTAAAGCATCTTTGTCGCTAGTCAGGTTCTTGGTCGGATTACATGCTACCAATCCTTTTAGCCCTACGCGTTTCCGAATAATATCAACCTGGTCGATAGCTCCCTGCAAATTATTGTCAGCCTGAAGCAATGCCTCTGCATAAGTAAGGTATATTTCAGAAAGACGGAGGTAAGGCCATTCGGTATACTGGCGCAGCATGTCCTGACCCATATAGTGCTTGTTATTTGCATATCCGGTGGCATAATATCCATTTTCTGTTTTTGGACCTGTTGTGGCATCGGTACCTCCAATCCAAAGTTCATAACTGGTACCACTCATATTTCCGGTGCTACGGTCCAGACTTTTCTGCATTCCATTTACAATCACAGTTTCATAGAGTCGAGGGTCGCGTGTCAACGTAATGCCTTTAGCAACAGTCCCTGTTGTAAACATTTTGTCTAAATTTCCATCAGAAACAGCTTTGTCCCAGTCGAAAGGAGTACCGTCAGCCCAGGGAAACATTTCTACATATTCCTGCGTAGGAGTATAGGCTAAGCGTCCGTTATCACACCATGAATGCCACAGGTAATAGGCAGAGGTAAAGGCATCTGTTGTGGTGACACGTGTGCTATGAAGCAATTCTGAACTTCCCTGATAAGAATAGGCTGTACGATACGCTGCGCGATAGTCGCTAGGGCGCGTGCCTGTGGCTTGAACCAAGGCGTAGTAACCGTTTGCAGCTAGTTCCTGAAAGAATTTTTCACAAGCAGCTTTACATTCTGTCCACAATTCAGGTTTATAGCTGCCGTACCATATAGCATGGTCAGTTGAGCCTGCATAATAAGGTTGGGCATCGTTGAACAAAGGGGAAGCTGCAAAAAGCAGGATTCTACATTTTAAACCCAGTGCCCCGGCTCTGGTCCAATGTCCTGCTTCGTTCGAAACATCAGCGGCACTAAAGTTCCAGGGAAGATCGGGAGCAGCTTCATTCAATAGACTGTCCATAAAGTTAACGGTTGCTTCTACGCTGCCCCTTGGCAAATCATATCTAGCATCAGTTCCGCTAAAAGACTTTTTGATGATCGGTAGTCCTCCATAATGTCGGAAAATGTCGAAATAGCGAGACGCAATCAAACATTTAGCTTCTGCTTTCATTTCTTTTTTTTCGGTATCCGGCAAATCAGGTACTCGATCCACATTTTCAATCAGAAGCCAGGCTGCTCGAACAGCTTCCCACACTTTATTGTGTAAATAATCGAATTTGTCTTGATATCTTCCATAACCGGAAGTGTGACCACCAGAGTAGTATTCACCCGTCATGGCAGTGCTGGACCAGTGATTATGCCAGCAGTCGGAGAGCACTTCAAATTTTCCCACATAAGGGTTATTGACCCAAGCCATGGCTTGGTCATTAACATAAGGCAATCCGTAATACTGATATGCATAAATAGTGGTCAAGAACTCACGAGTGTATTTCGCATTATTGAAAACAGTATCGGCGGTTACAGTTCCACCTGGGGCTTTTTCAAGAAATGTGTCGCCAAACTTGAATTCGTCCACACAGGAGGTAGTAGCTATTAAAACCAGTCCAACAAGGGCTGCAATAGAGCCTATATTTTTATTTTTAATTTTCATTGTATTTCAGTGTTATATGGTTAGAATCCAAGTTTCAAACTCAAAGAGTAAGTTTTTGTTAATGGATAAGTAGGGGCATTACTTGCAGTTGACTCAGGATCACCCCATTTATACCCGGTAAAGGTAAGTAGGTTATATCCGCTGAATGCCAATTGGCAGGTATTTAATCTCAATTTTTGCATAAGTGGAAAATGGAAATTATATGCTATCTGTATGCTCTTCAAACGAAGATAACTTGAATTTTTCTCATACAAAGTTGATGCAGCATAATTATTTGAGGCATTAACCCAGGTAGCACGAGGGTATGCTGCACTTTGTGATGGATTATCAGTTGTCCAGGTATTATTGTACTGATAAAGCAATAAACCACCCTGTGTACTACCGCTACCGCTGACAAATGGCTGACGGAATACGTCAGAGATAACACGACTTACGTTCCAGGCTCCTGTCCATTGCAGGGTAACATCGAAGTTATTCCAACTAAATCCCATATTCGAACCAGCCGTATATTCAGGATCGTCTGTATAACCTAACCCACGGCTCATATCATTTGAGTCAATAATACCGTTGCCATCCATATCTACATAAACACAGTCACCCGGTTTCAAAGCTACTGTATAAGCAGGAAAAGGTTTTCCGAATGTCTTTGCATAAAGTGCAGGGGTATTTTCATCATAGTATCTCCAAAATTGGTACAAGCTGTTAGCGCCAATACGGTGTCCTTTAGTATACTGGTAATCATTGTTCAGAGGAGCTTCTTTTCGTTCGATGATCTTGTTTTGGTTGTAAGAAAGATTTAAACCAACCCAGTAATTGAATTTATCACCTATTTTATCATTCCATTTCAATGAGACTTCCCATCCCCAACTGTTTACGCGTCCAAAATTAGAGTAAGGAGTGGTAAAGCCCAAGATGCCCGGAGCTGTTCCGTCTTGTAGCAAAATGTCTTTACGACGTTCGAAGAAATAATCAAAGCTTGTTTTAAAACGGTCGTTCAAAAAACTGGCATCCACCCCATAGTTCTGTTTGAAAGATTTTTCCCAGGTAACATTGGCATTGTTTTTTGCAGCTTCATAGGCTCCTAAGCTAAGCGTAGGATTTAATATTCCAAAGTTATAACCATAACCTACCCTATTTGTAGCCGTGTTATTATTCACTCCGTAAGGATCTGCAGTATACATAAATCGGCTACCACCCACTTTATCATTACCTACCAAACCAAGTGAAGCACGAAGTTTCATGTAGCCGATAATCGGTTTAATCGGTTTCCAGAACTTTTCCTCGCTGACTACCCACCCTACAGAGCCGGCAGGGAATGTACCAAAGCGTTTGTCGGGAGCAAAGTTTTCTGAGCCATTGTACCCGACATTGAATTCAGCCAGGTACCGGCTTTTCCAGTCGTAAGTCACGCGCCCCACAAAACCTACATACCCTGTCGGGATATCCGAATAAGCAGAAGGATAATAGTCTTTAGACTGGTTATAAAGCACCAATGCACCAAAGTGATTATTTCCAAAGCTGCGATCATAATTCAATCCGGCTTCCATATACCAGTTACGATCTTTTCCTGATGTTTCTGTATATTTGATCTGACTATTTTCGCCACTCTTTCTATAGCCAAGTGTTCCGTCTGTCATAAGTACTGGAGTGTAAGTAGCGATAGAAGCAGATCCGTTTTTATATACTGTGAAATCACTGTTATAAGAACCTTTGATTTTAGCCGAAAATCCTTTTGTTATGAAATCCAGTTTCTGATTTAAAATAAGGTCTGTATTTAACGAGTTGATGCTGGTTGACATAAATCCAGCCCCATAATAAGTCATACCAGCACCTCCTATAAAGGGCAATGCAAGATCTGAATAGTCTGTTGCAGCATATACCATTTTTCCATTTACTAAACCCGGACTGGAAAACGGAGTAGCCCAATACATATTTTTAAGCATACCTGCACTACCTTGCCCGGTATAAGGTTTGTTGGAGTTGTTTACATATCCTCCCAGATTTAAAGATAATGTCGTTGTTTTAGTTACATCGATATCCAGGTTTGAACGGTAGTTGAAACGATTGTACTGATAAGTCAGATCGTACGGTAATCCGAATTGTTTAAACAAACCTCCCTGCGTGTAAGCACCGGCAGAAACAAAGTAACGCACCGTTTTAGTACCACCCGAAATGTTGACGTTATGCTGTGTCTGCAAAGTGTAGTCTTTCAAACAATAATCCACCCAGTTTGTATCCGGGAAACGAATAGGGTCGGAATGATCTTTGAATTTCTGTATAACAGCGTCAGAAAACATAGGACTTGCTGTGGGGTTATCACTTTTCTGCATCTGGTTGTAGAAGGTTGCATATTGATAAGAATTCGCAAATTCGAGTGTTTTGGTTGGGGCAATTATACTAGTCGAAGTTGTGAACGATATTTTGGCTTTCCCCTCCTGACCACGTTTGGTTGTAATTAAGATAACACCATTGGCTCCACGTACACCGAATACAGCTGTAGCAGAAGCATCCTTCAACACAGTGATACTTTCAATTTCATTGGGGTCAATATTATTGAAATCCCGTTCAACACCGTCCACCTGAATCAATGGTGTTGCATTAGTCCAGGTAGCTTTACCACGGACAAAAATATTAGCAGCATCTGCACCCGGTTCTCCGGAATATTGTACAGTTGTAAGGCCTGTTAATTGTCCAGATAGCATATTGGAAACAGAACCAGTAGGTGTCTTCAAAAGCTCATTTCCTTTTACACTGGAGATAGCACCAGTAATGGTTACTTTCTTTTGTGCACCGTAAGCAACGACCTCAACATCTTTCAGCATTGTTGAGTTTTCAGAAAGAGCAATTTGCATCTTTTCATTCTTAGCCATTATCGTCTTTGCTTCAAATCCAATATATGATACAATTAATTTTGTACCAACAGGGACATTCAATTTAAAGGTTCCATTAGCATCTGTAATGATGCCGGCTTTTCCACCTTCTACTTTTACAGTAGCTCCAATAATTGCTTCTCCCTTCTCATCCACTACTTTACCAGTTATGGTTTTTGTCTGGGCAAAAATAAGTGCCGACATAAATAAAAGAATAAATGTCAACATGCTCC
>DATFAW010000368.1:0-3834 GCA_035254165.1 Paludibacter sp. | reverse complement strand
ATTGACATCCTATTTCCACCTTGGCTAACCGGATAGATAGTAAATAACTTTTTATAAAGGGCTATTCCATCTAAATCATCATATTTTTTCGACTCTAGTATCAATTCGTATAAAAATAAACCTGAGTTTTGAGAACTAAGTGATAAATAACATAACGATATTATTTTCCTTTTATCTTTTAAAAGCTCAGGATTTAGTATCGAACATAATAATTCAACAGTACTATAAGGAATGTCATGAGGATATATTGTATTATCAAATAAACGTTGATACAAACTAGCCATACTTTCTTTAACACATCTATTCCCTAGAATAACACTTTTATTGCTATTGCCATTTTGCAAATTAAGCTGAACAAGTTTTAATGTTGTATCGGACAGTACTACATCTACTATTTGACAATCAATATGTTCATATGGTATTGAAAAAATATTTTTTTCTCCATCAAAAAAATAGAACCTGAGCTGATTATTTTGCATTTCATCATTAAGTGCTAATTTTACAGGTAAAATTATTTCATGTTGATCTGCAATAAAATGCATCAAATCAGAGAAGCATGTATAATAAAAACTTGAGCTTCTTAGCCCTAAAGACGTAGTAATATTCTGAAGGTAATGCACATATTCATGAACAAAAGTTCCAGAATCACTCAGAGACATATCCTTCAATTCCTTATCAAATTCACCGTCAATATAAATAGAAAAGAAATTGGGCTTATAAAACCCTCTTAATTCATATTCTTTACTCATATTATGTTTTACCTTTTAAACAATACCCGAAACGCCTCTTCCACTTTCTTTACCTGTATCAATTCGATATTGAGTTTGCTCAGATTGAGACTTTTCAGGTTATATTCGGGGATAATCATTTTACGGAAACCAAGTTTCTCGGCTTCGAGGATGCGTTGCTCAATGCGGTTGATGGGCCGAATTTCGCCTGAAAGTCCCACTTCACCGGCCACACACACGTGCTTTTCGATGGCAATGTCCACGTTAGACGAAAGAATAGCCGAGATGATAGCCAAATCGATGGCAGGATCATTCACCTTGATACCGCCGGCAATATTCAGAAAGACATCCTTCTGGGCAATCTTGAAACCGGCGCGTTTTTCGAGCACAGCCAGCAACATATTCAACCTGCGAAGATCGAAACCGGTGCTGGAACGTTGCGGGGTACCATAAGCTGCCGAACTGACCAATGCCTGCGTTTCTATGAGGAACGGACGAATGCCTTCGATAGCCGAAGCGATAGCTACGCCGCTCAGTCCTTCGTGGTTTTGCGACAGCAACAGTTCCGAAGGATTGCTTACTTCGCGCAAGCCGCTTTGCTGCATCTCGAAAATGCCGAGTTCCGACGTGCTTCCAAAGCGGTTTTTGATGCTCCGGAGGATGCGGTACATATAATGTTGATCGCCTTCGAACTGCAACACGGTGTCCACAATATGTTCGAGCACTTTGGGTCCGGCAATGCTGCCCTCTTTGTTGATGTGACCAATGAGCAACACGGGAATAGAGGTTGTCTTACAGAATTTCAGCAAGCTGGCGGCACATTCGCGCACTTGCGACACCGATCCGGGCGATGATTCAACCAATTCGGTGGAAATGGTTTGAATGGAATCGACAATTACCACATCGGGCTGAATATTTTGAATATGTACATAAATCTGCTCAAGCGACGTTTCGCTGACAATATAGCAATCGGGATTGGCGAATTTCAACCGTTCGGCACGCAGCTTCAGTTGCTTTACGCTTTCTTCGCCCGAGATATACAGCGTGCGTTTACCTTTGAGGTTCAACACCACTTGCAACACCAGCGTAGACTTGCCAATGCCCGGCTCACCGCCAATAAGCACTAACGAACCCGGAACCAATCCGCCACCCAGCACACGGTTCAACTCATTGCAACTGGTATCGAACCGGCTCTCCTCACTTGTCTCAACTTCGGTGATTAATATGGGCTTTTGTTTGACAAGTTCAACGCCCGCCATTTGGAATTTTGGTGCGAGATCCTTGCCTACAATTTCCTCAACATACGAGTTCCATTCGCCACACGACGGGCATTTGCCGATCCACTTAGGCGAATCGACTCCACAATTTTGACAAACGTAAACGGATTTGGTTTTGGCCATGGTATTTGGTTGATTGGTATTATTTAGTTGATTGGTTGATTGGTTGATTGGTTGATTGGTTAGTGCAATTGATAAGTATTTACAAAAATAAGTATTTTATTTGAGATTGCTTTTGTGTTTCAACTTTCAACCGCTGACAGAGTCTCCGACTGCTGTCAGGGTTGTTTGAGTTATATGTTTCGTTTCGTCAGGAATCACATAGTTTGTATGCAAACCCGAGATTCCAATCAACTCAATCAACCGCTAAACCACTTAGATTTCTTTCTTTCTCCAGTTGCCTTTGAGCAGATACCAATACCCGAGCGCACCAATCATAGACCAGTAAACGAATTCGGACATCCACACCACGGCCACATGGCTAGGGTGAACAATGGCAGTATAATACACGTAGCTGAGGTAGAAAAACAGCGTCAGGAACTCGATAGCAAAAGCAGTACGCGTGTTTCCGGTGCCTGAAACGCCATTGAAAACGATATTCCCCACGCCACAAAACAGAATAGCCACCGACACCACCCGCATCACCGGAATACAAGCCGCAATCAGCACAGGATCGTCGGTATAAATGCGTGCAAAAGCAGCCGGGAAAGCAAACGTGACAATTATCATGGGCACAATTATCAGCATCGCAATGCCCACAATCCGCTTGATAAACGGCAGCACCTCCTCTTTGCGCTTGGCACCAATGAGGTTGCTCACCAGCGTATTCACGGTGGTGGAAAGCGCCGACCCTGGAATCATAAGCAAGATATACATGCTGCGTCCGATATTGGAAACCGCCAGCGGTTGCTCGCCCATGCGTTCGATAAAAATAAAGAACATAAACCAGGTGGAGATGGAAATGAAATATTGGAACATGATGAAAATAGACAGGTTCAGAATGGTCATGATCGTTTTCAGTTCCACTTTTTTGAACTCGAAAAGTCCGTACAACTTCATGTTGGTGCGGAAAACGGTATGCAACACCAGGTAAATGAGTGTCACCGCTTCGGCAATTACTGACGACAAACCGGCTCCGGCTATGCCCATAGCAGGAAACCCGAAATGACCGAAAATCAACGTGTAGTCGAAAAGGATATTGGTGATAGCCATTAGTATGGCCGACGTAGTGAGGATGCGCGTTTGGGTAATGCCGACGTACAAGCTGCGAAAAATCACACTCACAAACGAGAAAAAGAAACCGTAAATACGCCAGTCCATATACTCCACAGAAGCTCTGTACACGTGCTCCGAGCTAACGAGCAACTTCATGATATGCGGTATTCCTTTTACCGAAAGAGCAAAAATGAGCAGGCTCAATAGGAAGTTGAAGAGCAAACTGTTATTGAAAATAGGGCCGATGCGCGAAAAATGTTTCTCGCCATTGCGTCGCCCGATGAGGATCTGGGCACCCTGACTAAACCCGAAGCCGATCATGTAAACGGCAAAGTAAAGCACCCCGCCAATGGCCGAAGCACCCAGCTCCACCTCTCCCACCCGACCCAGGAAAGCTGTATTCGTCACGTTAATAATGTTCTGCGCCAGTAAAGTCAGGAATATCGGATAGGTTACCTTGAATATATTTTTGTTGGAAGTCATGTTATTTTGAATTCATCCCGCATAATCGGGTATTGCGCAAAGGTACAAAAAAGATAAGCAAGTAACATTTTCATTTAGATTAGTCGCAATAATAAGAAGTCATCCTACCTAAAGAATATAAATTATCTTAT
>DATFAW010000367.1:0-3126 GCA_035254165.1 Paludibacter sp. | reverse complement strand
AAACCGTCAGAGCGACCGGGCTTACCTGGATAAACCGGTTGAAAAGGAAAAGCTGGAACGTATACTCGAAGCGGCACGACTGGCTCCTTCGGCGTGCAATTCACAACCCTGGAAGTTTATCGTCGTTACCGACCCCGAGAAACGCATGCAAGTGGCCGACGCTACAGCCAGCAAGATGCTTTCGATGAATCATTTCACCAAGCAAGCACCTGTGCAACTGGTGCTAGTGGAAGAAAATGCAAATTTCACTTCAACCGTTGGTGGCTGGGCAACCAATAAACATTATCCGCATATTGATTTAGGCATCGTGGCTGCGCACATTAGCTTAGCTGCTGCAGATGAAGGTCTTGGTTCCTGTATTATTGGTTGGTGCGACGAGAAAAAGATAAAGAAAGCACTTGAAATACCTAAAAGCAAACGTGTTATGTTAGTTATTCTGCTGGGGTACTCCAATCAACCCTTGCGTGAAAAGAAACGAAAAACAAAAGAAGAAATTGTTTCCTACGATAAATATTAATATAGTTACGAGCAGCCCGTCACGAGAAAAGAAGTAAACGCAAATTATCGTAACGGATAACTAATAGATAACAAATGACTTACAACGATACCATACAATATCTCTACGACCGCCTTCCGGTGTTTCATCACGTTGGAAGTGTGGCTTACAAACCTGGGCTCGACAATACCATTCGGTTAATGAATGCGCTGGATAATCCGCATACCCGTTATCGCACCATTCACATTGCAGGTACAAACGGAAAAGGTTCTGTGTCCCACATGTTGGCAGCTGTGTTACAGCAAGCCGGTTACAAAGTAGGACTGTACACCTCACCACATTTAGTCGATTTTGGCGAACGCATCCGGGTTGATGGCAAGATGATTGACCAACAATATGTCATTGATTTCGTGCAGAATCATCGGGATTTATTTAGCAAAATAGAGCCATCATTCTTCGAAGCCACTATGGCCATGGCATTCAATTATTTTGCCGATTGCGAAGTAGATGTTGCCGTGATTGAAGTAGGGCTGGGAGGAAGGCTTGACAGCACCAACATCATTCAACCCGTATTATCGATTATCACCAACATCAGTTTCGATCATGTTGGATTTCTGGGTGATACCTTGGAAAAAATAGCTTTTGAAAAAGCAGGTATCATTAAGCCCAATACACCCGTTGTGGTTGGTGAAACACTTCCCGAAACCCGTTCGGTTTTCAAATCGAAAGCAAAAGAAGAAAATGCAGCTATTTATTTTGCAGAAGAAAAGCTAACCGTTTCATTTACTGCCTATGAAAATGCGAAAATACGCGTAACTACATCTGACAACAGATCGTTTGTTGTAGGTTTAAGCGGTCTGTATCAGCTTAAAAACATCGCTACTGCACTTACTTCCATTGAGCAATTAAACAAGTTCGATTTTGAAATAAATGAGAATGCTATAAAACAAGGACTGGAACAGGTAACCGAAATTACCGGACTGCAAGGTCGCTGGCAGCTTTTGCAACAACATCCAACAATAGTGGCCGACACCGGTCATAATGTGGGTGGAATTCAATTTGTAGTGGAGCAACTCAAAGCACAAAACTATAAAACCCTACGCATAGTCATCGGCATGGTTAATGATAAAGACGTTTCTTCGGTATTGGCTTTATTGCCCAAAGAAGCCGTCTATTACTTTACCCAAGCTAATATTATTCGTGCACTTCCGGCAAAAGAATTATTGAAAAAAGCCGAAAGCTACGGTTTAAAAGGAACTTATTATAACTCAGTAAAACAAGCTATTAAAACATCATTATCCGAAGCAGAAGCAGATGATTTTATTTTTATCGGAGGTAGCAATTTTGTAGTGGGCGAAGCATTAGCCGATATAACGTTCAGCTAAAATAGAAAACCATTTCATCAATCAAGTAATATCAACATTGGAGATATTAAACGATACAATTTACCATACACTTTCCACAATGAAAATATCA
Organism: Paludibacter sp.; assembly: GCA_035254165.1. Lineage (GTDB taxonomy): Bacteria > Bacteroidota > Bacteroidia > Bacteroidales > Paludibacteraceae > Paludibacter. The sequence continues at coordinate 1,154 of DATFAW010000367.1, read as the reverse complement.
AAACAAGAAACTAAATATTTAGGTCAGCTCATTCTTACCTGGACTTTAATCAATTTAGCGTTCAATGTGTTCGGGCTGTTTATTACAAAACTTTTAAATGAACTAGAGTTTGCCCATATAGAGAATATTGCCAACGAATTTATCAGACCGCTTGCCATTCAATCTTTTTTATTCAGCATTTGTTTATCTGGAGGCTATCTGGTTCTAAAAAACAAAAGAATAGCTTTTTACACTTTTGGGGGATTTCAGTTTTTAATTTTCCATATTATTTTCGTCCTGAACTTAAAAATTCACCATGGCATCCATTTCGAATCCACATTTAATAATGCAGGGATGGTATATCTGAGCTATTGCGGTCAATATCTGGTCGACATATTGTATATTTATTTTCCGGTGAACGGGAATTTTGAAAATGGTGCGTTTATGCCAAGTAATATCGGTACGTTTTATATTCATTGGATTTTGTTGAATATCATTTATTACTTTGCCATAACGTGGATTTCAATCAAAGTTACGAAGTTCTTTTTCGGAAGCAAAACAGAGATTAAAACGAAATCGCAAATAGAAAATCCAACAGATCCCAAAATCTAGAACAACTAAAACAGGCTTGATACATATATAAAATAGGCTGAACTTCATTATTTAGAAGTTCAGCCTATTTCGTTATAGTATAACTGTTGCTAATTTACTTATGCTTTCTTTACTTTGTAACTGCAACTTGTTTTTCCCTTTACAATATTCGTCAATCTCGATTTTAGCAACTGGCGACGAATTGGAGTAACACGATCCGTAAATAGATGTCCTTCCAAATGATCGTATTCATGCTGAACCACACGGGCTTTAAATCCATCAAATTCATCGATGTGTTCATTAAAATCAGCATCCAGGTACTTAATCTTAATCTTTTTAGCACGCGACACATTTTCGTGAACACCCGGAATACTCAAACAACCCTCCTCTGCAGAAACCTGCTCTTCGCTACGTTCCAATATAGTAGGATTTATCATTACAACTTTAAAAGCTGCTAATTCAGGATCATCTTCTTTGAATGCCTGCAAATCAATCACTAATAAACGAATAGCTAAACCGACCTGTGGTGCAGCTAATCCCACACCTTCGGCATGGTACATAGTTTGGTACATGTTGTTTATCAG
>DATFAW010000366.1:0-4049 GCA_035254165.1 Paludibacter sp. | reverse complement strand
CGCGAAAAACAAAACTATCAATTATATTTTCCAATGCGTGCTAGTGATGAATATCGTAGCTTGTTTCGTGTGATGCTTGATGCAGTTGTTAGTGGTATACCTGTTTACAAACGCAATCCAAGAGATCTCAAACCTACATTTAATGATAGTGTCCGGTTAGAAGGAGAGGAGTTGTCAAAAGTTTTTGCTTATGATAATAGCAATGAGAATAATTTGATTCAAGAGGATCCCGTAACAAAAGAACTTAAAGTTGTAACTGATCAATATTACAATTATGTAAAAAATCAGTTTAAGTTTTTAGTTCAGGAAATTGTATTCTTTGATAAGCACACATCCAGAATGTATACGAAGGTACTGGCAATTGCACCTTTATATGCTTTGCATCCTGATAATACTCAATCTAAGAAATCAATTAAGTATTTTCAGGAATCCGTTTTGTGTTGGTTTGCTTTCGATGAACTTCGTCCGTACCTGGCAAAACAATATGTAATTCCAAATGGCAATGAAACTCAACGTTTGACTTATGACGAGTATTTTGCACAAAAACTTTATTCAAGCTATTTGCTTGGTGACAGTAATATGTTCAATCGAATGCTATTGGATTATGTAGTAGATCCTGTAAAAATTAAGAAGGAACAAGACCGCATTGACACTGAATTGTTGAATTTCGAACAAGATCTTTGGGAGTATTAATTGCATAAGTTTGTATAGACAAGTTATAAAACTTTACAAGATATAAAAAAAGACGACTGTTTGTCGTCTTTTTTTATACTGTGACGATTTAAACTGGTAGAAAACAGTACTTTTGCACTTCTATTTGTGAAATCAATTCTTAGTTAGATTGAATATGATAAATATTTAGAAATGAACTTTAAATAAATGTCTACATATGAGAAATATAATTCTTGCAGATAATCAGGATATCTCGAATGCCGGTTGGCACTTTTTGTTTCAGACTATTACTGAAGAAAAAGTGATTCAAGAAGTTGCCGAAAAGAAAGATCTAATTTCATTGCTTATAGCGTCTCCAAACTCGCTGGTTATTCTTGATTATACTTTATTCGATTTTGAGAGCGTGAATGAGTTGCTTATTCTTCAGGCAAGATTCGAAAAGGCAGACTGGATATTGTTTTCGGATGAACTGAGCGACGAGTTTTTGCGGACATTGCTTTATAATACGCAATCTTTCAGCGTGCTAATGAAGGATAGCTCGAAAGAGGAGATTTACAGTGCTCTGAAGGAGGCTTTGAAGGGGAATCGTTATATATGTAATCATGTCAGCAATATATTACTTGATAACAGCAGGAATTCGCAGAATCAAAGTTTAAAGAACTTGCTTACGGCCACGGAGCAGGAGATTCTGAAGGAAATGGCTTTAGGGAAAACGACTAAGGAAATTGCTTCGCACAGACATGTGAGTGTGCATACAATTATGACACACCGAAAAAATATATTTCGTAAAATAGAAGTAAATAATGTTCACGAAGCAACAAAGTACGCTATGCGTGCCGGAATTGTTGATATGGCGGAATATTATATTTAAATTATGCATGATTAGTAATGCATAATTCATAATTAGAAAATGATTAATTTAGAATGAATATAGCAACTTTATTATCAGGTGGGGTGGATAGCTCGGTGGTGGTGCATATGTTGAAAGAAGCGGGTTATACACCATCCCTGTTTTACATAAAGATAGGAATGGACGATGATGAATTATTACATTGTACTTCGGAGGAAGACATTGAAATGGCATCGTTGATTGCCCGTAAATATGGCTGCAACCTGGAAATAGTAGACCTGCACAAAGATTATTGGGATAATGTGGTTTCATATACCATTGATAAGGTTAAGCAAGGTTTGACTCCAAATCCGGATGTGATGTGCAACAAATTAATCAAGTTTGGTGTTTTTGAACAGCGGGTCGGGAAGGACTTTGATAAAACAGCTACCGGACATTATGCCACTACGTTGGAGAAAGACGGAAAAGTTTACCTCTCAACGGCCAAGGATCCGGTAAAGGATCAAACTGATTTTCTGGCGCAAATCAATTCGCTGCAAGTTTCAAAGCTCATGTTTCCCATTGGACACTTGATGAAAAATGAGGTACGCGACATTGCCGTGGAAGCAGGGCTTCCCAGTGCCAAGCGTCAGGATAGCCAGGGAATTTGTTTTCTGGGGAAAGTAAATTATAACGATTTTATTCGCCGCTATCTCGGAGAGAAACAAGGACCAATTGTGGAATTGGAAACAGGTAAGATTCTTGGAAAACATAATGGATATTGGTTTCATACCGTTGGGCAACGGAAAGGCCTTGGACTTTCAGGAGGACCGTGGTATGTAATAAAGAAGGATGTTGCGGCTAATATCGTGTATGCTTCGAAAGGATTTGATGTGGAAACACAGTACGGTTATGAATTCTCGATGCGCGATTTCCATTTTATCACTGATAATCCATGGGAAAACAATCGTGCCGAAATTGATGTGACTTTTAAAATCAGACATACTCCTGACTTTACAACGGGAAAGATTATCAAAACATCCGAAGGATACCACTTGCAGTCGAGCCAACGGCTTCAGGGTATTGCTCCCGGACAATTCGGGGTGGTGTATGATGCAGAGGCAAAAATCTGTATTGGGAGTGGCGAGATCATCTGATAGGTCAGTTGATATGATAATGACGGGTGTATAGAATTATATGTAGGACTGTTGTTTGTAGTATATTTACACAAAGATTAAAAAAATCAAAAATAAGAAATGCTCTCATTACAAGAACGCTCGGAAATAATAAAACTGATAAAACAGGAAGTTATTCCGGCTATAGGCTGTACCGAACCGGTAGCAGTTGCTCTGGCAGTAGCCAAAGCAACAGAAATATTGGGTGCAATTCCCGATAAAATTGAAGTTTCCCTTAGTTCCAACATGCTGAAAAACGCCATGGGTGTTGGTATTCCCGGCACCGGTATGGTAGGGTTGCCTATCGCCATTGCGTTGGGTGCACTTATCGGGAAGTCCGAATACGGTCTCGAAGTACTCAAAGATTTGACTCCCGAGGCGTTGGAACAAGGTAAGAAAATGATAGACGATAAGGTGATGACTGTTTATTTGAAACAAAAAATTGCCGAAAAGCTCTATATCGAAGTTTTGGTCAAAAGCGGAAACGATCAGGCACAGGTAATCATAAGCCATGATCACACCCGCTTCTCACACATTCAGAAAAACGAAGAAATACTCTTGCATTTGGCTGATGAAACTGAAGGCGGTGACTCGAAAGAGAAAACCGTCAGTTTGTCGTTCAATAAAGTGTGCGATTTTGCGATCGAAAGTCCGGTTGATGAACTACGTTTTATTCTTAAGTCATCCGTGATGAACAGGGCTGCCTCTAACGAATCGATGAAAGGCCAATACGGACACAGTGTAGCTCAGACAGTGCATAATGGCAGTCAGCAAAACGTGATGGGAAACACCATTTTCACCCGCATGTTGTCGGTTACGGCAGCGGCCTGCGATGCCCGTATGGCTGGGGCCATGTTCCCGGTAATGAGTAATTCAGGGAGTGGCAATCAAGGAATTGCAGCGACCTTGCCGGTATCGGTGTTTGCTGAGGAAACGGGTAAATCTGAAGATGAACTGATTCACGCATTGGCATTAAGTCATTTAATGACTATTTATATCAAGCAAAGCCTGGGACGGTTATCTGGCCTGTGTGGTGCCATTGTTGCAGCTACCGGGTCGGCTTGCGGTATAACCTACCTGATGGGAGGTACCCGCGACCAGATTGCCTATTCAATTAAAAATATGATTGGTAACATTACCGGAATGATTTGTGATGGAGCAAAGCCTAGCTGTGCACTAAAAGTGTCCAACGGTGTTTCTACTGCTACTTTGTCTGCATTGATGGCTATGGATAATAAAGTGGTGACTTCCATAGAAGGAATAACCGATGAAGATGTGGATAAAACTATTCTTAATCTTACTAAAATAGGGTCGGAGGGGATGAACGAAACCGACCGAATGGTGTTAGAGATCATGACCACTAAAGGAGAATA
>DATFAW010000365.1:0-11102 GCA_035254165.1 Paludibacter sp. | reverse complement strand
TTCGGATTGTTTCAAATTTTACAGAGAAATAAATACAGGCTTCTATTGAAGAATAAAAGTCGGGAAAGCTGATAATGTGCAGATTATTTGCGGTCGTAAAATAATTTATGCTTTTGTATTATAATGTTTGATTATCCATTTACAACTCAAACTAAATTTATGGGACTACTTAAAGAATTTAAAGAATTTGCCATGCGTGGCAATGTGATTGATTTGGCTGTCGGTGTTATTATTGGTAGCGCTTTTGGTAAAATTATTGCCTCGTTTGTTGCCGATGTTATTATGCCTCCAATAGGTTTGCTGGTTGGCGGTGTTAATTTTACGGATCTGAAATGGCAAATGAAACCAGCAGAAGTGGTGGATGGCGTGAAGAAAGCTGCCGTGACAATGAATTATGGTAACTTTTTGCAAGTAACCTTCGATTTTTTGATCGTTGCTTTCGTTATTTTCTTGTTTGTTAAAGGAATCAATAGGATGAATAAGAAAAAAGAAGAAGCTCCTGTAACTCCAGCTGTACCTACCAAAGAAGCGCAATTGCTTACGGAAATTCGAGATTTGCTGAAGAAGTAAATAGAGTTTTTATTATTTAAATGCACCTTAATAACGCTTTTCGTAGTTATCAGGGTGTTTTTATAGCTAAATTTCCATATCTTCGTCGGGAAATATTGCCTTGTTCAACGATTTTTACTTGCTTGGCAATACTTTATGTACTTATCTTTGCAACGTAAATTTAAAACAAAATATTATGGATAATGAAATGAAGAATTCGTTTCGTTCGGGCTATACTAAAGGGCTTGGCTTCGGACTCGTACTTATGGTAATAGGAGTTGTATTTCTGGGCTTTAATTTTGGACTTGTTCCGGAAGCGCTGAGAAGTACAATTATTTCATGGCAAATGTTGCTGATTGTTATTGGAATAGTTCATTTGTTTAGAAGGCGTTTGGTTTCAGGCGTAGTGCTTATTTTTATAGGTGGCTTCTTTATTATACCCAAATTAGTGCCGGCAATTGATGGGCAGTTTATTCATTTATATTGGCCGTTGTTACTAATTGCGGCTGGAGTTGTTATTCTTTTACAACGTGTTTTGGGTCCACAGTGTTCTTCAGAAAAATGGAATAATGAGTGGAATCATTGCCATCGTCACCACCATAATCGTGAATATCGTCACCACCAAAGTAAATGGGGTGCTTCTGCCGAAGGGGGATTTTCCAGAAATAGTGTTTTTGCTAGCGGCGATCACATTGTGCTCGATCCTGAATTCAAAGGCGGTGATTTAAATGCCGTTTTTGGAGGGATTTCCCTCGACTTACGTAGAACCAGTTTGCCTGTAGGTGAAACGATCATAGAGGTAAATGCTGTATTTGGGGGAATTACCATTTACGTGCCTACTGACTGGTATGTAGAAACTCATTTGGACTCTGTTTTTGGCGGTTTTCAGGATAATCGTATGCCAAAAGAACCGCTTGATACAACTAAAAAACTGATTATTGTTGGTTCGTGTGTGTTCGGTGGTGGTGAATTGAGAAACTAATTACTAAGTATCCATGATAAATAGTTAATGAAAAGTAGATAACTGTTTGCTGATAACTACTCACTAAAAAATGCTTTATCCTTTTTTAGAAAATACAACAGAGAAAATTCGATATATCCTTCTTTGGGTGGTATATGCCATATTGCAAGCGTTCGTTTTGTATCCTATTGTTGCATTACCATTGTGGATGATTATATTGGATGGTGCTGTTCACGCGTCTCTTTTTGGACTTCTTGGGGTCCTGCTTTGGAGCGTTGTTCGGTATGGCAACTACGCTGTGTTGAGTGTGTACCAGCGCATTGTGAATTATATTGCGTTGGCTCTGCTTGCCATTTCTATTTGGCTTAGCGTAGGTTACGGACTATTTTATTGGCTTTTTGATGCTGGCGTGGCTTCACAACTGATTCCTATTCTTCCCATTCGGGGTTTAATTGGACTGCTGCTTTATTTGTTGATTATTCAACGTTTTCAATTTGTTTTTCAACAAATTGAATCTATGTCTGAAATTGCTGATCCAATTCAGATTCAGGAAGAAGTTGCACCGCAAAAAATATCCGAAGTCGAATTGTTGGAGCGAATTGCTGTAAAATCAGGCTCGAAAATTCACGTGGTACTAGTTCCTGAAATTCTTTATTTGCAAGCTGATGGCGATTATGTTCAGATATTTACTAACCAAGGCAAGTACCTGAAAGAGCAAACCATGAAATATTTCGAAGAGCATTTACCCGAAAATCAGTTTGTGCGTGTTCACCGTTCGGTGATTGTAAATGTGGAAATGATTTCGCGCATTGAGCTTTACGAAAAACAGAACCAATTGCTTTCGCTCAAGAATGGGCAACAGATTAAAACGAGTTCGGCCGGATATAAGGCATTGCGGGCAGTGCTGAATCTGTAGATGCAATAAAATGGTGAGTTAAAAAATGCCTGGTTGCAAAATCAACAGAAAGAAAACTGAAATGGTCTCTAACCAGTTGAAAATTGCTCTCCTATCATTTTAAAAATACTCGGAGACAGTTTTAAAAACACTCTGAGACCATTTGCGCAAACGGTCTCAGAGTGTTTTTAAATTGCTCTGGGTTGAGATTGTGGCTATCTGGTTTTTGTAAAAAGACACTCATTCCACTTAAAATATAAATCGGCTGAACCTCAAATATGAAGTTTAGCCGATTTAGTATCTTGGCGGTGCAATTGCTAAATGCAATAACCGCTTTAATTCATTTTTTCTTTCAAAAACCTTCCGGTATACGATGCCTCGCAGTCGATAATTTTTTCCGGTGTACCTTCAAAAACAAGGTTTCCACCCTTGTCGCCACCTTCGGGACCAATGTCGATAATGTGATCGGCACATTTAATCACTTCAATATTATGTTCGATAATAATCACGGTATGCCCTTTGGCGATAAGTGCATCGAAGGCTTTCATCAGGGTTTTTATGTCGTGGAAATGTAATCCGGTAGTTGGTTCATCGAACACAAAAATGGTTGGTTCCGATTTTTCGTTTGCCAGGAATGAAGCTAGCTTTACACGTTGGCTTTCACCACCTGAAAGCGTACTCGACGATTGTCCAAGTTTGACATAGCCAACTCCAACATCTTGCAGTGGTTTCAGCCGTTTCACAATTTTCTTTTCTGTATTTCCGGTTTGTGCGGAGAAAAATTCAATAGCTTGGTTTACGGTCATTTCCAGAACGTCAAAGATATTTACTCCTTTATATTGTACGTCCAGCACATCTTGTTTGAAACGTTTCCCATGGCAATGTTCGCACTCCAACACCAGATCGGCCATAAACTGCATTTCTACCGTTACAGTTCCTTCACCCTGACATTCTTCGCATCGGCCACCTTCAGTATTAAACGAAAAATGTGAAGCGGTGTAATTCATTTGCTTCGAAAGCTGTTGGTCGGCAAATAGTTTTCGGATCTCGTCGTAAGCTTTGATATATGTCACCGGATTAGAGCGAGACGAACGTCCGATTGGGTTTTGATCCACGAACTCTATATCTTTGGCCAAATGCATGCTGCCTTTTAGTGTTCCAAACTGACCGGTTCGATCGGCAACTCCACCATAATGCTTTTTAAGTGCTGCGTAAAAGACACTTCGCACAAGCGATGATTTCCCGGAACCACTGACGCCGGTTACCACCGTCATTACGTTCAACGGGAATTTGACATTAATTCCTTTCAGGTTGTTTTCGCGGGCGCCAATTACTTCAATATAGTTATTCCATTTCCGGCGTTGAACGGGAACATCGATTTTTTCCAGTCCCAATAAGTACTTCAGGGTGTATGAATTTTCAATTTCCGCCGAAATGGATTCGTTTTTGTTTGCATTTGTCAAGTCTGGTATTCCCTGAAACACCACTTCTCCGCCTAATCGTCCGGCATTTGGACCAATGTCAATCAGGTAATCGGCAGCCCGCATAATTTCTTCGTCGTGCTCCACCACCACCACGGTATTTCCTAAGTCGCGGAGTTGTTTCAATACTTTGATAAGCAAGTGGGTGTCGCGCGAATGCAAACCAATACTTGGCTCATCCAGAATATACAGCGAACCAACCAGGCTGCTGCCGAGCGAAGTGGCTAGGTTAATGCGCTGGCTTTCACCACCCGAAAGTGAATTAGATAAGCGGTTGAGCGTGAGATAGCCTAATCCGACATCAAGTAGAAAGCGAATTCGATTGTTGATTTCGATAAGCAAACGTTTAGCTACTGCTGCATCTTGTTCGTCCAACTGAATGTTTTCGAAGAATTCATTCAGCTTAGCAACCGACATAAGAACCAGTTCCGAAATGGATTTGCCGGCAATGCGTATATATGATGCTTCTTTTTTTAGCCGGCTGCCATTGCATTCAGGGCAAATGGTTTTTCCCCGGTAGCGGGCTAGCATAACCCGGTATTGGATTTTATATTGATTGGCTTCCAGGTGTTTGAAAAATGCATTCAGTCCTTCAAAATATTCATTGCCCGTCCAAAGCAGTTGGCGTTGTGCGTCAGTCAACTCGTAATATGGTTTGTGGATAGGGAAACTGAATTTGGAAGCAGTGTGAATCAGCCTGTTCTTCCATTCGCTCATTACTTCGCCTTTCCAGCATACCACGGCATCTTCGAAGATTGAAAGTGTCTTGTTTGGAACAACCAAGTCTTCGTCAATTCCAATTACACGTCCGAATCCTTCACAAACCGGGCATGCGCCAATGGGGCTGTTGAAGCTGAAAGTGTGAACTGTTGGTGTTTCGAATGACATTCCGTCGGCTTCAAATTTCTTAGAAAAATAAAGCAACTTTATTTCTTCGACGGTGATCATTTTGAGTACGCAGACTCCGTTCCCTTCAAAGAAAGCAGTTTCAATTGAGTCGGTCAATCGGCTGATGGCTGTTTGCGTATGTTCCACTACCAGTCGGTCAATCAGTAAATAAATGTCGTTCGTATTTTTCGTTTCAGTCGTATTTTTTAGAATGTCAGCGATTTGAAATGTCTCGCCATTCACGTCTACGCGGCTGAATCCTTGCAGCAATAAGCTTTGCAGTTGTTCGTTAAGAGTTCTGTCTGAGGTCGGAACTACAGGAGTCAATACCATCAATTTTGTACCATCGTCAAAGCTCATGGCTGCGTCGATCACATCCTGTGCTTCGTGCTTCTGAACTAAATCACCCGAAATGGGCGAATATGTTTTACCAATCCGGGCATAAAGAAGTTTGATGTATTCGTAAATTTCGGTGGAAGTTCCTACCGTAGAGCGTGGATTGCGTGAATTTACTTTTTGTTCGATGGCAATGGCTGGTGGAATACCTTTAATATAATCCACTTCGGGTTTGCTCATTCTTCCCAAAAACTGGCGGGCATACGATGAAAGACTTTCCACGTAGCGGCGTTGTCCTTCGGCGTAAAGCGTGTCGAATGCCAGCGATGATTTTCCGGATCCTGATAGCCCGGTGATTACCACCAGATTATTGCGTGGAATTTCAACGTCAATGTTTTTCAGGTTGTGAACCCGGGCACCTTTTATAATGATATTTCCTTGTTTGGACATAGCTTTCTAATTCATGAATGAAGTAAATGCAGAGATTGCATCTGCAGTTTTGATTGACCTGCAAAGATACTACTTAAGAAATGAATATCTAATATTGAATAATGGAAATAAAAGTGGACATTCAGTTTTCTGGAGGTTAATTATTTTAATAATAAATGTCTCTGATGTGTGATATTTATTAATGCATAAAATAATGCTAAATATGCAGATTGCATACAGGCAAAACTCTTAAATATACACTATATTTGAATATTGATGACAAAAATAGCGAGTTTTAGAATAATTATGAAATATATTTTGATTATTTTATTGCTGTATGCAGAATTTGTATTACTTTTGCCTCAAATCTAAATAATTATGCATTTATGAAGAATAAACGGAATCGTTTACAGATTATCTCAGAAATTCTTCGCTCTACCTTAGTTGGTAGTCAGGAAGAATTACTCAAAATTCTGAGTGAGCGACAGTGCGAAGTAACGCAAGCAACTTTATCACGCGATTTAAAATTACTTAAAGTAGCCAAGACGCCGTTGTCGAATGGAGCTTATAAGTACATTTTGCCGTCGTATAATAAACCGCTTCCTAGTACAGGAACTGTGAATGCGCTGATTTCTCATGGAGCGGTATTAAGTATGGAATTTTCGGGTCAGTTAGGTGTGGTGAAAACAAAGCCGGGTTATGCCAGCGCTATTGCTTGGGATATTGATAATAAAGCCACTGATCATGTATTGGGGACTATAGCCGGAGATGATACAATTTTAGTGATTCCCCGTGAAGGTGTAACGCGTGAAGAAATTCTTGAGATGATGAATATTACTTTTTCGGAGAAAGATTAAATAGAACTGAAAGTGGCAAACTTTGCGAAGTTTACACTTTGTGAAGTTAAACAGAACTCATTCAAAATTGAATATGGACAAAGATATTGCCGTTGAAGAGATAACGGTACAAATTGCTGATGAGCGTTTTTTAGGATATGTTGATACGATTTTGACCACCATTGCAGTCGCGGCCAAAGTACGCGGAACAGGTATTGCCAGACGCTCGCCCGAGTATATCGAGCAAAAAATGAAAGAAGGAAAAGCTATTATAGCTTTAGCAGGAGAGGAATTTGCGGGATTTTGCTACATCGAAACTTGGGGCAATAAAAAATTTGTAGCCAATTCAGGATTAATCGTTGTTGATAAATTCCGTGGACATGGACTTGCTAAGCGCATTAAACGCAAAGCATTTGAACTCTCTCGCCAGCGTTACCCCGACGCTAAAATTTTTGGTTTAACGACTGGTTTAGCTGTTATGAAAATTAACTCTGAGCTGGGATACAAGCCAGTTACTTTCTCTGAACTAACCGATGATGCTGCTTTCTGGAAAGGCTGCCAGAGTTGTGTGAATTATGATATTCTGCAACGAACTGACCGCAAACATTGTTTGTGTACAGGCATGTTATTCGATCCGGCAAAGGATGAAGCAAAATAATTATAATTGAAATTCTGGTGAGTAATTACCGGTAAGCATAGACATAAAAAGATGAAAGAAAAAGTATTATTAGCATTTAGCGGAGGCTTGGATACTTCGTTTTGCGCCATGTATCTGGCTCAGGAAAAAGGTTATGAAGTTCACACAGCAGTTGCAAATACGGGCGGATTCAGTGATGAGGAATTGAAAATAATTGAAGACAAAGCGTTCCGGCTTGGAGCGGCTAGTCATGTGGCGTTGGATGTAACGCAGGAGTATTACGAAAAAAGTATCAAGTATATGGTTTACGGCAATGTGCTTCGTAACGGAACATACCCAATATCGGTAAGTTCGGAACGAATTTTTCAGGCCATTGCCATTATCAATTATGCGAAAGAAATTGGTGCTGACTATGTAGCACACGGAAGTACTGGTGCTGGAAACGATCAAGTACGCTTCGACCTGACTTTTGATGTGTTGGCTCCGGAAATTAAAATCCTGACTCCAACCCGCGACATGGTGTTGACGCGCGAATATGAAATCAACTATTTGAGAGAGCATGGTTTTAAAGCAGATTTCACAAAAATGGAGTATTCCATTAATAAAGGATTGTGGGGTACTAGTATTGGTGGCAAAGAAACACTGAAATCTGACCAAACATTACCCGAGGAGGCTTATCCAAGCCAGATTGAAAAACAAGGCGAAGAGACTGTAACCATTGCATTTGAAAATGGAGAAATTACTGCCGTAAATGGTCAGAAAAATGAAAATAAAGTTTTGTTGATTAATCAACTGGAAAATATAGCCAACAAATATGGTATTGGTCGTGATATGCATATTGGTGATACGATTATTGGAATTAAAGGCCGTGTAGGTTTTGAAGCTGCTGCACCACTGTTGATTATCAATGCGCATAAAATGCTTGAAAAACACACGCTTACTAAGTGGCAACAATACTGGAAAGATCAGCTGGGCAACTGGTATGGCATGTTCCTTCACGAAGCTCAATACCTCGAACCGGTAATGCGCGATATTGAGCAATTCCTGCAAAGCTCACAACAAAATGTATCGGGAACAGTAATTGTGAAGCTTCGTCCTTACACTTACACCCTTGTAGGTGTCGAAAGCCCATTCGATTTAATGAAAACTGATTTTGGGGAATATGGCGAAGTAAATCGTGCATGGAGTGCTGACGATGTCAAAGGATTTACTAAGATTCTTGGAAATCAAATGAAAATCTATTACAACGTTCAAAAACGGAACAATAAATAGGAAACAATAAAACTAGAAAAACGATAATGGTCTTTGCCGGATAAGCAAAGACCATTTTTAATAGATTGCTATTCAGGTTGTTTTGGTAATTAGAATAAAAACAGTACTTTTGCAGCCTATTAATTTTATATTATAAATTATACTTTATGATGAACGCTCAGGATATCAAAAATGGAACTTGTATCCGCATGGATGGTAAGTTGTATTTTGTTATAGAATTTCTCCATGTAAAGCCTGGTAAAGGCAACACTTTTATGCGTACCACACTCAAAGACGTAGTTGATGGTCGCGTTATCGAACGTCGTTTTAATATCGGCGAAAAACTGGAAGACGTACGCGTTGAACGCCGTCCGTATCAATTTGTATACAAAGAAGGTGAAGAATTCATCTTCATGAATCAGGAAACTTACGACCAACATCCTATCAGCAAATCGCTCATAAATGGCGTTGATTTTCTTCTGGAAGGAATGGTTATAGAAGTTGTTTCTGATGCTTCTTCGGAAACAGTGCTTTATGCCGATATGCCTGTTAAAGTTCAGATGAAAGTAACTTATACGGAGCCCGGACTTAAAGGTGATACAGCTACAAACACGCTGAAGCCTGCAACCGTTGAATCGGGAGCTACCGTTCGTGTACCGCTGTTTATAACTGAGGGCGAAACTATTGAAGTTGACACTCGCGACGGATCTTATCTCGGAAGAATTAAAGCATAAGAAAATTCTGTTCCAAACATACATAAGTCTGATAAACAATCAAGTTTATCAGACTTTTTTTACGAAAAGTTGTAATATGCAATTTTTTTTACGTTATTTGTAACCAGATATTTAAAACGAACAAATTATGAAAAAGAGAATTCAAAGTTTTGGCTACGCCGGGCGTGGAATAAAGATTGTTTTCGGGTCGGAAGCCAATATGAAAATACATATTGTAATTGCTACTGTGGTTGTAATTTGTGGCTTTGCTTTAAGAATCAATGTAACGGAATGGTGTCTGTGTTTGCTTTGTATAGGATTGGTTGTAGGTGCGGAAATGATGAATACTGCTATTGAAAATGTAGTCAATTTAGCGTCGCCCACTTTCCATCCTTTAGCGGGTAAAGCCAAAGACATTGCTGCCGGTGCAGTTTTAATTTGTGCTATTATTTCTGTTATTGTTGGGTTGTTGATTTTTGCTCCCAAAATTTTTAATTTATTTTTGCATGGAATAATCGAATAAGCAAAGCACTTTGCGTATGAAAAAATTCAATCCATTCGCTGATTTTTTCAATTTGATGTACCCGGATCTTTGTATGGTCTGTGGCGAAAATCTATTGAGAAATGAACAACATTTGTGTCTCAGATGTTTGCATAATGTCCCCAAAACCAATTTTCATCTACAAGCCGATAATCCGATTGAAAAACGTTTTTGGGGTAAGGTACCCGTTTATAGGGGCACTGCATTTTTCTTTTTTCAGAAAGGTTCACCTTTTCAAAAATTGTTGCATAGTTTGAAGTATAAAGGAAACAAAGAAATAGGGCAACTTCTGGGAAGATATGCAGCAGTGGATTTGTTGAATTCGGTTGATTTTACATCTGTTGATGTTGTTATACCGGTGCCACTCCATCCTAAAAAGTACAAGATACGCGGATACAATCAAAGTGAATGGATTGGAAAGGGTTTATCTGGAATATTAGAAGTACCTGAAGATACTCTTACTTTGTGCCGGGTTCGGGAGAATGCTACTCAAACTAAAAAAACGGTTTATGAACGGTATGAAAATACAGAAGGAATTTTTGAATTATCAGACTCCACTTCTTTAGTTGGCAAGCATATTTTATTAGTCGATGATGTCCTTACAACCGGTTCCACACTCGAAGCATGCGTTCGGGTTTTGATGGAAATTGACGGCGTAAAAGTGAGTATCTTTACACTCGCAGTGGCTTGAACAGCCGTTTTTAGAAGACATCAAGAAATAATTTCCAGAAGTGAGAGTTCATTTTCAACGGGTTCATTCTTTTAACTCGATATTTGATGTTCATAGCCTTTCCAGCGCTAGAGAAGTGAATATTAATATGTAGTTTTGCATTAAAATACACCTGTTCTAAAATCTTTTTGTGCATGCTGAATTATGCATTGTAAACTCCAATTATACATCCCTTTAATATTCCTGATCCTAATGGGCTGTTCTCTCATGCCTAATGAGATAAAGACTGCCGAGCGGATAATGGAAACTACGCCCGATTCTGCTTTACGCATTTTACAACGTGTACAATCTACCAAGTACTTGTCTGGCTCTGATAGAGCATTGTATGGTGTGTTGCTTTTTCAGGCATTGGACAAAAACAATAGACCCTTACAACCCGATTCTGTTTTAAATTTCTCATTAGATTATTATCAGCGTTCAGGTGATAAGCAGCACTTAGCTATCTGCTATTTTTATAAAGCTCGGATTTATAAAAATGCTCAACAATATGATAATGCAACAATTTTGTATCTCAAGGCATTAGATTGGAGTCAAGATAGAAAAGATTATGCTATATTGGGGAAAATATATGCAGATATGGGAGACATTTGCTCTGTTCAGCTAGATTATAAAGAAGCTCTAATAAAATATCAACTTTCAGCAGACTGTTTTAAACGTGGTGGTAAGAAAATTGATGCTAGTTACAGTGTACTTAATATAGGTAAAACCTATCGACTTGTAAAAGATTACAGAGCAGCTCTAAAATTCTATCGGAAAGCTCTTTCCCTTCCCTCTGACTCAATATTTTATGGTGCAGTAATACAGGAGATTGGAATAAATTACTATTGGGCTAAACAATATGATTCAGCGCAATAC
>DATFAW010000364.1:0-3979 GCA_035254165.1 Paludibacter sp. | reverse complement strand
TAATTTTGCATTCATCCAAATATAATTTAACAACAACAATAATACGAAATGGACAAGACGAACACAACCGAATTGGATAATGTAGTCGTACGTTTTTCAGGTGACTCGGGCGATGGCATGCAGCTCACCGGAACACTTTTTTCCAATCTTTCGGCCATTTTAGGAAACGAAATTTCTACTTTCCCTGATTTTCCTTCTGAAATTCGCGCTCCACAAGGAACACTTGGAGGCGTATCCGGATTTCAGGTACATTTAGGATCGAGTAAAATCTATACACCGGGCGATGATGCAGATGTATTGGTGGTAATGAACCCGGCAGCCCTGAAAGTAAATGCCCAAGCCATAAAAAAAGGAGGCGTTATCATTTATGACGTAGATTCGTTCGAAAAATCGGATTTTGAGAAAGCAGCGTTTACTACTGAAAATCCTTTTGAGGAATTAGCTATTTCGGAAACCATTCAATTGATTCCCGCTCCACTTTCATCGCTGACGCAAAGCAGCCTGGAAGGGTTCGGGTTCGACAATAAAACCGTGTTGCGCAGCAAGAACATGTTTGCCCTGGGGTTGGTATGCTGGTTATTTAACCGTCCTATCGATCAGGCCATCCATTTCCTGCAAAACAAATTCGGTAAAAAGCCAACATTGCTTGAAGCCAACGTAAAAGTATTGACCGATGGTTTCAACTATGGTAACAATTTGCACTTGACTATTTCTACTTATCTGGTAGATAAATCGCACGAAACTCCCAAAGGAAAGTACACCAGCATTAGTGGTAATAAAGCTACTGCCTGGGGTTTAATTGCTGCCGCTCAAAAAGCCGGATTGCAACTATTCTTGGGAAGTTATCCCATTACACCCGCTACCGACATTATGCATGAACTGACAGCCCGCAAAGATATGGGCGTGAAAGTGATGCAAGCCGAAGACGAAATTGCCGGTATTACATCAGCTATCGGTGCATCATTTGCCGGATGCCTGGCAGTAACCAATACTTCAGGTCCAGGATTAGCACTGAAGTCGGAAGCAATCGGACTGGCTGTTATGGCTGAGCTGCCACTGGTGGTTATCGACGTAATGCGCGGCGGACCATCAACCGGTATGCCAACTAAAACAGAACAAACCGACCTCCTGCAAGCTCTTTACGGACGTAACGGCGAAAGCCCTGCCGTAGTTATGGCTGCCGGAACTCCCGATGATTGTTTTCATTACGCTTACATGGCAAGTAAAATTGCCTTAGAACATATGACTCCGGTTATCCTTTTGAGCGATGCCTTTATCGGAAACGGTACTTCGTTGTGGAAACTGCCAAAACTGGCTGAGCTCCCCGAAATTAAACCAAACTTTGTGAAACCGGGCATGGAAGGCTGCAAAGTAACTGCACGCGACGAGGTTTCGAAGGTACGTTATTGGAGCATACCGGGCATGGAAGGCTTCGGACATCGCAACGGCGGACTGGAAAAAGACTACGAAAGCGGTTGTATTGCCACCGATCCATTGAACCACGAAAAAATGGTGAATGCCCGTCAGGCAAAAGTAGATTATATCAGCAATTTCCTTCCCGAATTAAAAGTAGAAGGCGATGAAAGTGCCGACATGCTGGTGATTGGCTGGGGTGGAACACACGGACACTTGATGAGCGCCGTAAATAATCTGAATAAAGATGGAAAGAAAATTGCGTTAGCACATTTTAATTATATCAATCCGCTACCTAAAAATACCATAGAAGTAATTCAACGTTATAAAAAAGTGGTGGTATGTGAACTGAACAGCGGACAATTCGCCACGTTCCTGCGCTCAAAAGTTCCCGCAGTGGAATTTTTGCAATACAACAAAGTGCAGGGGCAACCATTTACAGTGGCTGAACTGGAAGCCGATTTCAGCGAGTTACTTTAACCCCTAACCCCTAAAGGGGAACTTAGTCAGCAAATTAAGAATACTACACAAATTTCATTTTTCTTAGCCCCTTTAGGGGTTGGGGTAATTATAAAAGTTTGCAATATGGAAACTACAGAACCAACAAAAATACAATATACAGCCAAAGATTTTAAAAGCGACCAGTATGTTCGCTGGTGTCCCGGCTGCGGCGACTACGCTGTGCTGAACTCATTGCAGAAAACAATGGCCGAAATGGGCGTGGCTCCTCACGACATAGCTGTTATTTCGGGTATCGGATGTTCGTCACGTTTACCTTATTATATCAGCAGTTACGGTTTTCACACCATCCACGGCCGTGGAGCAGCAGTAGCAACCGGCGTAAAGGTGGCAAACCCAAAGCTAACTGTTTGGCAAATTACCGGCGACGGCGACTGTTTGGCTATCGGTGGAAATCACTTTATCCACAGTGTGCGCCGCAATGTGGATTTAAACGTGCTGCTTTTCAATAACCAGATTTATGGCCTGACTAAAGGACAATATTCACCAACTACCAAAAAAGGTTTTGTAACCAAATCGTCTCCTTTCGGAACCGTGGAACGTCCGTTTCGTCCGGCTGAATTGACTTTCGGAGCTCGCGGAACTTTCTTTGCGCGACTGCTGGACGTGGATTTAAAAACAGCACAGATGTGTATGACGGCTGCTGCCAATCACAAAGGAACTTCGGTGGTGGAATGCCTGGTGAACTGCGTTATTTTCAACGACGGAGCTCATGGCTGGTTGGCCGAAAAAGAAACCCGTGCCGACCGCGTCATTGTGCTGGAAGATGGCAAACCGATGATTTTCGGAAAAGACCGCAACAAAGGATTGGTACTCGATGGTTTCAACCTGAAAGTGGTAACTATTGGCGAGAACGGCGTAACCGAAAACAGCATCTTGGTTCACGACGCTACTTGCCAGGATGTAACCCTGCACATGAAACTAGCCATGATGGAAGGTCCTGACATGCCGATAGCTATGGGTGTGATACGCGACGTGGAAGAAGAAACCTACGATGCAGCTGTGGAGGCTCAGATTGCCGAAGTGCAAGCTAAATCGCAAATAAAAACTTTCGATGACCTGATTGCTTCGTGCGAACAGTGGGAAATGTAAAAGCTATTTAAACTAATATAAAACCGGCTGAACTTCTGCAATGAGGTTCAGCCGGTTTTTATTTTGGCACAAGCACGAATTAATCCCAAAGCGCCAAAATTCATATCTCCAAAAATAATTTAAAATGATTATCCGAAGTATTACCTAAATTGTATTCTATTTTACTAATCAGGGGCTTTGCCCCTAAAACCCCACTTACAGTTTTGCCTCTGTCGAGTTTATAGTTTTGGAATCGGCGATTTCCGCTTCGCTCCAATTGCCTTGACGCAAAAAAGTAAGCAAAAAAAGTCAATCCGTCGGCTGACGGATGCTTCACTCGAAAAACTTACGCTCGTTGGCTGAAATCGTCCTGTTTGAGTCCCGACGTATTTCGTCGGGACTCAAACAGGACGATTTTTAACCGCCAACTTCACTTGTTTTTCGGTTCACCAGACGAGGTCACTGGATATCGAACGATTAGTCAAACCAGTTAGGTAACAAGACGGATATTCATATAATTTAAACAGCATTATTCGGAGCTCCGGTTATATCAAACTGACATTAAATCCTGCAAAATTTTCCGCACAAATTCTCTTCCCACCCTCAATACCTTTTTTCTGATCTTATCAATTTTCCTGTTTTGGATTCGTTAAAAAACGTCCTTTGTCCGACTTTCTTTTTCCTGCTTTTTTCTGATGTATATATGCCGAATTTCCTTGTTGATGATAAGATTATGAAAACTAGCAAATTACAAATTGTTACAAAAAACCGATGTATATAAAATAAATATTCAAGAATCCTTGTTTGTTTAATTTATTCCAACTTATTTTGTTCGCGACACTTGAAACAACCTCTGTATACTCTTTTCGGTATAGAGAATGTATGGAATTCCGAACCCAAAGATACACGGGGTTGAATTAACTAGCATTAGTTTAAATCTGAGCCAGATTAGAAAAAAATGAGAAAAAAATGAGAA
>DATFAW010000363.1:0-2257 GCA_035254165.1 Paludibacter sp. | reverse complement strand
CCACAAAAGGCACAAAAGAAGCACAAAAGTTTTTATGAAATAGAAACTTTACTTTTGTGAGCTTGAAACTTATCACTTAATTATAAACATACAATTTTATTCATTATCCTTTTGTGTTTCTTTTGTGGTAAAATTGTTTTGAAGTTCACAAAAGAAAAAATCAATTGAAATTACTTTAAAATAGAATGGATAATAATCATCACTGGCAAAGCGCTTAATATGCCGGATTCACTAACTTTTCCCGTAAAAGATAAATGCCAACAACCGGACTTTTTTAATCAACCATTGAATCAAAATGCTTGCAGACAATATCATTATAAATGTTACCGGAATGCGAAGACCCAGCGGAATGAATGAAAGCAAGAAAATGAGACTGAATAAATAGAAATGGGTTGAATATATTTCGAGTGATATGTTGCCCAACAATATAAATGAATTTTTGAAGTAAAACCGGGTTTTCATGAGCCAGCTAAACAAGGTGTAAGACGACAGAATGCCGGTAAGGGGAACTATTATTCCGTACAGCCAATTCAGGGTGTTCCGAACGTTTAATTCCTGATTCATCAATTCAGACAGTGGAATACAATTCTTTCTTGCCCAATGCGAAACCAAAACCGGAAAAACAATAAGAGAAATTATTCCCAAAATATGAAATGTTTTTTTACTTGCCCACTCGTATTTACTGGTCATATAACCCAGCAAGTAAAACAATAAAAACCAACACAAAGGGGCTAATCCCAGATAGCTTTCGCTTATTTTCGACATCCACACATTGAATCCTATCAGCATGACCAGCATCACGATATCCTCTCTTTTCCGGCTTATTTTTATTGATACAAACAAAACCAGGTAATTCATAAAGAGCACCCAGAGAAACCACAAACCACGATAGGGAGATATAAGTATTTTTGATAATGAGTATGAAAAGTCCGGTACGCCTCTGCCCTGAGTGTAAGCAATAAACCAGTAGAAAAAAAAGGAAAACAAAAACCAACTCCAAAACGGGATAATCAACGATTTAAAACGTTTAAACAGTTTACGGGTACTTCCATCGAAGGTTTTGTAACTCACGAAGCCGCTTACAAACATAAACAACGGCATGTGGAACGAGTAAATCACCCTGAATATGACGTTGTCATTAAAACTTCCCGGAAGGTTATGCTGTACAGAGTGACCCAATACAACCAAAAGGATGGCAAAGCCTTTAAGTACATCAAGTAACACATTTCTTTCTGTCATTGTGTGATTTTTATAGTATCGAAAAATTAGACATAATTTCCACACAAAATTAGCGAAAAAATACTGTTCTCAAAATTATGTAATCGTCCTACACTTTCAATTCTGCCCGAAAGACGGTGATGGCTTGTCCCTTTATCTCTACGCGGTTGTTCAGTAGTTTTACTTTCAGCCGGCCGGTTCGTTTGGATAGTTGATAGGAATTGAATTCGGTTTTGCCCGTCTTTTGGTGCCACAAAGGCGTCAAGGCGCAGTGTGCTGATCCGGTAACGGGGTCTTCGTTGATTCCCGCTAAAGGTGCAAAACAGCGCAATACAAAGTCGCGGTCGGGCGCTTCGCCTTGAGCCGTTATCATCAAATGCGCGAGTCCGTTTGTTTTCATTCGCTCAAAGTCCGGTTTGGCCTGCTGAACGTCGGCTTCGGATGGGGCAACGGCAATGATCCACTCGTAGATGCTCGAATACATTTCTGTCGGTTCGAATCCCACGGTAGTTTTAAAATCGGCTGGGATTTCCATTTTAGTTAGCGGGTATGCCGGAAAGTTCATGGCTATCCAATCGCCCTGCCGGGTGATGGTCAGCTCGCCACCTTCGGCTTTGAACGCAATCGGTTCATCAGCTTTTTTCAGTCCGAGTTCGTAGATAATATGGGCACTGGCCAGCGTGGCATGTCCGCAAAGCGGCACTTCGCGGTTTGGTGTGAAATAGCGTATCCTGAACCCGTCTCCGTTGGGAATAATAAAAGCCGATTCGGACAAATTCATTTCCAACGCCAGACTTTGCATCATTTCTGCCGGGAAATGCTCGTCCACAATCATTACCCCTGCCGGATTACCTTTGAAAGGTGTATCCGTGAAGGCATCTACCTGATAAATTGTTGCCATACTCATATTTTATGTAATGTGATTTCTATATACGAAAACTACTAAGATCCAGCAGCCATACATCTTCGAGTCCTGAGGACTTGTGAAAAACAATTAGTTTACTAAGATCCCACGGAGTTAAGTAAGTCGTATTTATTA
>DATFAW010000362.1:0-4278 GCA_035254165.1 Paludibacter sp. | reverse complement strand
GTGTAAACGGATTCATTACAGATGAAATTAAGTCTGTAACAAAACAATCCCCAACCGATTAGGCTGAGGATTGTTTCTTATTGTCTTTATTCTCTATTGAATGTTTTCGTCAATCAGATTGATTTTTTGTTCAATCAGTTTGCTTTCTTCTTTCAATGTTTCAATTTTACGTTCCATTTCTTTAATCAGTCCACCACCTTTTTTAGAAGATGAAGAGAAGAAGCCGATGTTGTTTTCGTATGTGGCAATTTCCGACTTTAAGTGATCATAAGCTCGCATAAGCTTTTCGCGTTCACGGAAAAGTTTGTTTTCGCCTTTGGTGCTCATATCTTTCAAATTGCTGCGGAACGAATCCATGCGGCGGTTTGAAGAGTCTACATTAAGAGCTTCAAATTGCTTGTCTACGACGTCGCGGTACTCTTTGTAGATTTTGTCTTTATCTTTGAACGGCACGTGTCCTATGGTGTTCCATTCGGCCATAAGAGCGCGTAAAGCAGTAATTGATTCACCCGGATGATCGGTTTTTTCAAATGAAGCAATTTTAGCAATCAATTCTTTCTTTTTTGCCAGATTCTCGGTCTCTGCACTGCGTTGGCCAGATGTGCTTTTGTTTTTTTGTTCGAAGAAATAATCGCAAGCGGCAATAAAGCGTTTCCAGAGTTCGTCAGAGATTTTTTTTGCAACCGGACCGATTGTTTTCCACTCTTTTTGTAGTTGAATGAGTTTGTCGGAGGTTTCTTTCCATTCTTCGCTGTCTTTCAAAGCTTCTGCTTTTTCGCATAATGCTTTTTTCTTGTCTGCATTTTGAGTCAATGCATTTTTTGTTTCCTTAAAGAACTCACCTTTCGCTGCAAAAAATGCATCACAGGCTTTGCGGTAACGGTCAAATATCTTTTGATTCACTTTGCGTGGAGCAAATCCGATAGTTCTCCATTCTTCCTGCCAGGCCAATACTGTTTTAGTTGCTTCGTCCCAGGCTTTGTAATTATTCAAATGGCTAAAATCAAATGCCTCTATTTTATCGCACAAGGCATTTTTTGCTTCTAAGTTTTCATCTTCCAACTTGCGAATGGAATCGAAATATGATTGATGTTTTTTGTTAATAGCTGTTGATGCTTCTTTGAAGCGGCTCCATACCTGTTCGCGTATTTCGCGTGCAACCGGACCTAAATCATGCCATTCTTCATGCAGTTTTTGTAGCTGTTGAAAAGCAGAAATAACATCTGCTTCGTTTGCTAATTTCTCAGCGGCTTCGCAAAGTAAATTCTTTGATTCCAGATTCTTTTTGAAATCATATTCGCGAAGTTCATTATTGATTTTAATCAGGTCCCAGAAAGATTCCTGATAAAGATTATACTGTTTCCACAAATCGGTAGAAGCACTTGCCGGTACTTGTCCGATAGTTTTCCATTTTTGTTGTAAGGCGCGGAATTCGTTGATATGAGTAGAAACATCATCGTTACTATCCACTAATACCTTCATTTGTTCTAGCAAATGCTGTTTCTGGAGCAGGTTGGTTTCTTTTTCTTTCTCAAGTTGAGCCATTAGTGATGCTTTTTTAGCTCTGAATTCATTCAATAAAGATTTGAATGTATCCTCTAATTCATCTTTTGGAGCCAGAAACTCAATTTCTTCATTGCCTGCTTCCACAAAAACTTTCTTTAGTTCTTCAACTTCTGCTTTTGACTTTTTGTAAAATAATTGTTTGATAAGTTCCACTTCATCTTTTACAGCATCTACCTCTTTGTTGACAAGTAACTTAAGTGCATCAACTAATTCCGATTTAGTGCATGTGCCATAATCAGGTTTGGTTAGTTTTGCTTCTTCGGGTTGCTCTGCAACTACTGTCTCCAGGTCTGTTTTTGGAGTTTTTTCAGTAATAGTTTCTTCAACAACTACAGTTTCTTCGGTGGCCAGTTCTGCTTCTGGAATTTCAATTGTTTCGATGTTCTCTGCAACTTCAATTACATTATTGACAACCGTAGTTTCTGTTACTTCAGGAGTTTCGCTTGGTGCGATTTCAGGATTCTTGTTTAAATCAAGTGGGCTCATTTTCAATATTTATTTAATAAGTTTTGTTTTGGATTGATACAAAACATTCAAAATTTCAACTGCGAAAAAATGTACTGACAAAAATAGGGTAATTTTTTTAAATAATGTTATTACTCGTCAAAAAAACTTGGTATTATCTGTTTTAGTCGACTATTTAAGTGAATTAAATCGTGTTTCTGTGTGCAATATATGTGTTTGCCTGTTGCGTAGGGTTAATTTGGATGTCGTTAATGCTGACATGTGCAGGCCGGGTAACAATAAATTCTACTGTGTCGGCAATATCCCCGGCATTGAGTGGGATAAGTCCTGCGTAAACAGCTTTTGCTTTTTCCTCGTCACCATGATAACGAATAACCGAGAATTCGGTTTCGGCCAGTCCCGGAGAAACAGAGCTGACTTTAATGTTGTGTTTAATCAAATCAAGGCGTAAACCTTTGGTAATCGCGTTGACTGCGTGTTTAGAAGCACAATAAACACTACCGTTTGGATATACTTCTATTCCGGCAATGGAGGATATGTTGATAATATGTCCCGATTGTTGTTCTATCATTCCGGGAACAATCAATTTAGTCATATAAAGTAATCCTTTTACATTAGTATCAATCATTTGATCGTAATCGGTTAAATCGCTTTCCTGAAAAGGCGAGGCTCCTGCTGCAAGCCCGGCATTATTAACCAGTAAATCAATTTTTTTTAATGATACTGGAATTGATTGAACGGCTTTAGTACAGGCTTCGTTATTGCGTACGTCAAAACAAAGAGGTAGCACTTCGATAGGATAGTCGGCTTGCAACTGTTTTGCCAATTTGTCCAACCGCTCTGCCCGGCGACCGGTAATAATAAGGTTATAGCCTAATCCGGCCAGGCGTAAAGCTATGGCATGTCCAAAGCCTGAAGTGGCTCCGGTAACTAATGCTGTTTTCATATAATATTTAGTTGTAAAATTAAATGTTTGTAAAGTCTGAAAGTCTGTAAAGTGAAAAATGTATGGAATGTCTGATTTCTCAAAGATTAAATTGTCTGATTTCCAATCTTTATTGGCTTTCAAACTTTATAAACTTTACAGCTTTCTAACTTATTCATCTTTCCCTTTTACGTATTTTAAATTGTGTCCCATGCGTGCTTTTTTTGTTTGCATGTAAAATTCATTGTGTTGATTTGTCTCGATTTCAATCGGCACATTTTCAATAATAGACAAGCCATAGGCTTCTAATCCAATCCGTTTTACCGGATTATTTGTCATTAATCTAAGCTTTGTTGCACCAATTTTGCGTAAAATCTGGGCACCAACGCCGTAATCGCGTTCGTCGGCATTGAAGCCTAAATGCAAATTGGCATCAACGGTATCCATGCCTTCTTCCTGCAATTTGTAGGCTTTAATTTTATTCATTAAACCAATTCCCCGGCCTTCTTGATTCATGTAGACAATCACGCCTTTTCCTTCTTTTTCAATCAGTTGCATCGATTTATGAAGCTGGTCGCCACATTCGCAACGCATGGATCCAAAAATATCACCGGTAATGCAAGAAGAATGAACACGAACCAAAATAGGTTCATCTTTTTCCCATTCACCTTTTATCAGTGCCACATGTTCCATTCCATTCGAAATCTGACGGAAAGGGATCAGTTTAAAGTCGCCATATTTTGTGGGCATATTCACTTTCTCACCCATTTCTACCAACGATTCTGTTTTCAGTCTGTAGGCAATTAAGTCTTTGATGGTGATAACCTTCATATCGAATTTGTCCGCAATTTCCATTAGATCAGGTAGTCGGGCCATGGTTCCATCTTCATTCATAATTTCGATTAATGCACCTGCAGGGTATAAACCGGCTAGCCGTGCTAAATCAACCGCGGCTTCGGTATGTCCGGCGCGGCGTAGTACTCCTTTTGTGCGAGCTCTGAGTGGGAAAATATGTCCGGGACGGCCAAAGGTTTCAGGCTTTGAAGCAGGGTCGGCTAAGGCGCGGAATGTTGCTGCGCGGTCGGCTGCTGAAACTCCGGTGGTACAACCTTCAAGTAAGTCCACGCTTACTGTGAAAGGTGTAGAATGGATTGAAGTATTTTTATCTACTTGCATCTCAAGCTCAAGTTCGTCGCAACGATCTTCGGTTAGAGGAGCACAAACCACTCCACGACCATGAGTTATCATGAAATTAACCATGTCGGGTGTGATTTTCT
The DNA here is from genome assembly GCA_035254165.1 of Paludibacter sp. Lineage (GTDB taxonomy): Bacteria > Bacteroidota > Bacteroidia > Bacteroidales > Paludibacteraceae > Paludibacter. The sequence continues at coordinate 45 of DATFAW010000362.1, read as the reverse complement.
CTGCTGCACAAACAAAATCGCCTTCGTTCTCGCGATCTTCGTCAT
>DATFAW010000361.1:0-9549 GCA_035254165.1 Paludibacter sp. | reverse complement strand
TTACTCACGCCGATTTTTCATACGCCGATTTTACGGGTGCCAACCTCACGGGTGCTAATCTTACCAAAGCTAAGCTTTTCGGTGCACAATTGGTGAATGCAAAATTATTAAAGGCTAATTTGAAACAAGCTAATATGATTGAAGCTAATATTATATCTTCAAACTTAGAAAATGCAATATTTATAGGTGCAAACCTCCCCAAAGCAGACTTATCATTTTCAAACTTATCATTTGCAGATTTTTCAAGTGCAAATTTGTCCGGTTCATCGTTGTTAGAGTCAAATTTATTCGGAACCAAATTTTTAGGTGCCGATCTTTCAAGTGCCGACTTGTCTGAAGCAAATCTAACTAATTCCAACTTATCACAGGCCGATTTGTCAGAAACTAACCTGACAAAGACTTTATTATTCAATACAATATTTTACAAAGCAATTCTCAAAGATACTATTTTAAAAGATCTAAAAGGATCCAATATCAATGTTAGCAAGTTGAGAGAGGTGAAGATGCGAGAAAGTATTATTATAATCCCTATACGTAGTAAAAAAGTTATACATCATCCGATTATTAAACGAGATGGTGCCACTCGTGTTACCGTCAGTACATTCAACTGAAAATAGTTTTCCAGATTAAATTTGATTTTTATTCATATCATAAACTATTGTTTCAATGAAAAGGTCTAATTATATCTCTGTATATAACGCAAAAGCAAACTTTTCCGGATTGTCCGGCTATTTCAAATTAGATTTACCAACCGGTAAAGATGAGTCATGTGCCGGTAAAGCCCCAATCTGCCAATGCGGAAGAAGTTTAAATAAACCCTCCTGTGATGGATCTCATGCTAAATGCGTTGATGGAATGATTTGTCCCTGGTTTTAATAAAATAAAAACTATCAGTAATTAAAATGAGGATATCCAAATGGATATCCTCATTTTTAGTATGTGATTTTTCTTGTCCTACATTCCCGTTAAATATTTATTCATTTTAGGTCAGCAAATTAAATGCTTTTATTACTTTTGCTATATTGTATTTCATAACCTTCAATTACCAACCATATGAATTCTCCAAGCATAAAGAAACTGTATTTCAAGGATACATCCTTTGCCAACCTGATGACACATCGCATTTACAATGTGCTGCTGTACGCCAGTAAGTACGATGCTTTTGTGCTGGAGGAAGATGGGCGTATTGATGAACAGATTTTCAATGAATATACTTCGCTAAACTTGCGTTATCCACCCAGGTTTAGTCTTGTCTCCAACGAAGAAGAGGCCAATGCATTGCTTGCTGAGCGTAAGTTTGAACTCATCATTTCTATGCCCAGTGGCGACAGTATCAATCCATTTGAATGGGCAAAGCGTGTAAAGAAGCAGTTTCCCGATATCCCGATCGTTGTACTTACGCCTTTTTCCCGGTCTGTGTCGCAACGCATTGCCAACGAAGATCTAAGCGCTATCGATTATGTATTCAGCTGGCTCGGGAACTCCGACATTCTACTGGCCATCATCAAACTGATGGAAGACCGGATGAATGTGGAAGAAGATGTTGAATCGGTGGGCGTTCAGGTTATTTTGTTTGTCGAAGATTCTATCCGGTGGTATTCGTCCATCGTTCCGCACCTCTATAAATTTGTTTTCATGCAGTCGCGCTCATTCATGACCGAAGCACTCAACGAACACGAACAAATGCTGCGTATGCGTGGTCGTCCGAAGATTCTGCTGGCACGCTCGTACGACGAAGGTTTGGCCATTTACGAAAAATACAAATACAATATGCTGGGGGTTATTACCGACGTTAGTTATCCGCAGGGTGGGGTTAAGAATAAAACTGCCGGCATTAATTTATGTGACGAAATACGGAAACAGGATAGCTTTATTCCGTTGATTGTAGAATCGACCGAAGAATCGAATCATGAAGCTGTTGATGGCATAAAAGCCGCTTTCCTGAATAAGATGTCCAAAACATTCCTGTTCGATTTGCGTGAAAAGATTACCAATAACTTTGGTTTCGGCGATTTTGTATTTATAAATCCACAGACCGGCGAAGAAGAAGCCCGGATTCAGAATTTACGTGGCTTACAGGAAATTATTTTTAGTATTAGCGACGAATCGCTTTATTATCATGTTTCGCGCAATAATATATCCCGTTGGTTGTATTCACGCGCTATGTTTCCGTTGGCAGAATTTCTGAAAAACATCAATGTGGACGATAATGATATGCTGGGCGATATGATCAAAGTGCGTCAGATTATTTTCGATGCCATTGTGCATTACCGCAAGGTGAAGAATAGGGGAGTGGTAGCTGTTTTTCAACGGGACCGGTTTGACCAGTATTCTAATTTCGCCCGCATTGGCGAAGGTTCATTGGGCGGTAAAGGACGTGGACTGGCATTTATTGATGCCATGATAAAGCGTAACGTGACTTTCGAAAGTTTTGATAAATCTGTGATTACTATTCCTAAAACAGTGGTTTTGTGTACCGATATTTTTACGGAATTCATGGAGCTGAACAAACTCTATCCTATAGCTTTATCAGATTTAGACGACAATGAAATCTTAACCCATTTTCTGAAAGCACGCCTTCCTCAACAACTCATTGCCGATCTTCATGCATTTCTGGGTGCCATCAATTCGCCCATTGCAGTACGTTCTTCCAGTTTGTTGGAGGATTCGCATTACCAGCCCTTTGCCGGAATATATTCTACCTACATGGTTCCGTATAATCCCAATAGTAAAACACACATGCTGGTGATGATTACCGAAGCTATTAAAGCGGTGTATGCTTCCGTTTTTTATCGGGATAGCAAAGCCTACATGACGGCTACCAAGAATGTGATTGATGAAGAAAAGATGGCCATCGTGTTGCAGGAAATATGCGGGAATGCCTACGGAAACCGCTTCTATCCGTCATTCTCCGGTGTGGCCCGCTCGTTGAATTATTATCCGATTGGAGCAGAGAAACCTGAAGATGGTATTGCCAATATTGCCATCGGTCTAGGCAAATACATTATGGACGGCGGGATGAGTTTGCGCTTTTCTCCTGCTTATCCAAATAACATATTGCAAACCAGTACGCTCGAATTGGCTCTGCGCGAAACACAGACGTACTTTAATGCACTTGATTTAAGCCAGACCTGTTTTGTTCCGCAAGTGGACGATGGGTTTAACCTGTTGAAAATAGCTGTTTCGGATGCTGAGCAGGATGGCACCTTGCGCTATATTGCCTCTACATATAATCCATTGGATAATATTATTCAAAATGGATTGTACGATGGTGGACGAAAAGTAATCACATTCGCCAATATTCTGCAACACAATGTGTATCCGTTGGCTGATATACTGAAAGAAGTGTTACGCATTGCGCAAGCCGAAATGGGACGCCCGATAGAAATTGAGTTTGCGGTGAATCTGGATTATTCTCCGGCTAAGCAACATGTTTTTTATCTGTTGCAAATACGTCCGATTGTGGATAGCAAAGAAATGATTAGCGAAGATATCGGTTCTATTTCCCGGGATAATGCCATAATAACTTGCAAAAGCGCATTGGGACATGGAATTACCAACGACCTCTACGATTTGGTTTATGTAAAGCCGGAAGCATTTAGTGCTTCTAATAACCAGCGGATTATGTCGGAAATAGAACGGGTAAATCGTCAATTAATTTCCGATAACCGCCATTATGTGTTGGTGGGTCCCGGTCGTTGGGGTTCTGCCGATCCGTGGTTGGGAATTCCGGTAAAATGGTCGCATATAAGCAATGCCCGCCTGATAGTTGAATCAGGGTTATCCAATTATCGGGTTGATCCGAGTCAGGGAACGCACTTTTTCCAAAACCTGACTTCGTTTGGTGTGGCTTATTTTACCATTAATCCTTACCTGAAAGATGGAACATATGATACAGATTTTCTGAATGCCCAGCCGGCTATTTACGAGTCGGAGTTTATTCGTCATGTACGTTTCGAAAAACCAATGATCATGAAGGTGGACGGACGGAAGAATAAAGGAGTAGTGATGAAACCGTAAACCGGCAGCTATCCGGATCTTTATTTAGGGTCTGCTGAAAAAGATTTAATCTATTATACAAATGCAATACAATCACACGTTACATTTCAATGTGAAAGGTTTTTGTAACTATTTTCTCAATTTCTTTGCACAAGATATTCCGGTGCGCTGCACCTCTGGTTGTTTTTTGTCATAAATAGCTACAAATATAGCGGTGCGCTGCACCTGCAGCAAAGCCACAGATGGTACATTCCGATTTCGGAAGTGGCGAATTGAAAATCGGCGTAGCCAAATCTTTGTAGAAATTTTATTTCACAGATAAGTCTAAGGTGCAGCGCACCGTAATCTAATCTTGTGAAAACAGACTTAGTTTTTCAGCAGACCCTATATAGGGTTTAACAATAAAATATTCTGTGCCACGGAGTGGCTAAATGTGCATTACCCTCAGTGAAGCTTACGTAACCGGGGGATGATGAACAACCCATAATACCAGCTCCGCCAGCTGGCGGACTGAACAATTAGATCCACGTTCTATTCTTCTGTTCTTTATTCTTCAATTATACAACATTAATTATTTCCTATTACTTAAATAGACTTGTAACTCGCAACTACATATTTACTTGTAACTACTTATTTACCTGAATTCAATCATAAATTCGGTCAAGCTCTTGGTAGATGGGATGCCTATTTTCTTTCGGATACGGTACCGGCCCACTTCCACACCTTTCAGCGAGATATTCATTAAGTGGGCAATATCTTTGCTCGAAAGGTTCAGGCGCAGGTAAGCACAAAAACGGAGATCGTTCGAGGTAAGTTCCGGGAATTTAATATGCAGGTTGCGGAAAAAATTCTCGTGGATCCGGTCGAAGTTAGTCTGGAAAATAGCCCAGTCATCCTCCGACGACAAATTCTCGTCGAGCAGCCGGATCAGTTTGTCGTAATATTTATTCGGATACTGCGTGCCAAGTGCTTTTTTCTGATTGATAACCTCCTCTTTAATGGTTGCCAGGATCTCATTCTTCTTGATGATAGTCATGGTCGATTCGGCAAGCTCTTTACTCTTTACGGTCAGTTCCGATTCCAGTTTCTCATTCTGAAGTGCAATAATTTGTTGTTCACGTTTTTCAATTTCTTTGCGGCGGATTTCTTCTTGCTCGATGCGGATTTTCTCCTTTTTCTCCTGAAACAACCGTTGAATGTATAAATATATGCCGAAACCAAGCAGAACGACGAGGATGATATACAGGATTTTGGCTGCCAGGCTCAGGTAAAACGGTGGATTTACTTCGAAACGATAACTTGTTTCCGATAGCTTAATGCCGCTTTTAGTAAGTACTTCGACCTGTAGCGTATATACTCCGTGTGGTAAATAGCTGTATGTTTTCTGTGATGAAGCGGTAGGGTCGCTCCATACTTTATCCAGTCCTTCAAGTTTGTACCGGTAATTGACGTTATTCAGGTTACTGTATTGCGGATAGAAGACCGTAAAAAGAATATTGTTTCGCTTGAATGGCGTTGCAGGAGTTCCTTCGGGTGATTGTGGCAAGAAAACAATTTCCTTTGATTCGGCATCCGAAGTCTGGATACATTTCAGCTGCAAGCCGGCTGTAGATGTTTTCTTTTTAGATATGGCCGCATTATAAAGTGCGAGCCCGTTTTCGAGAGTGAGAATGCACTCTTCGCCCGAAATGGGAACAACATTCTGAAAATCATCTACTGTTTGATTCAGGAAAAGCGAATATTGAACCACATCCAGCAGCTTAATGGCACCGGACTTGACTTGTACCAATGCCGATTCGCCATCGCGAATAAACCAATACAAATCGGCTTTGAAGTGGCACACGCGATAAGCGCGGGAAAAATAGCCGAGACTCTTATTCAGTTCTTCGTATGGAATTATCTTTTTACGGATGTCGTCGTAGGTGTAAAAAGCTGTGTTGTCAGTAAAAACCACGCGATTATTGATCGAAAACACATTGATCGGGTATTGATGTTTATGATCCAGGGAGTTGAAAGTGGTTAACCGTTCAATCTTTTTCAGGTCGGGAGTCAATTGAATGGCGTACAAACCTTGATGCAAGTGGCTTGCCCAGATGGTGCCGGTATAGTCAATTTCGATAAAGCGGATCGGATTCACAAAGTTTGCCACCGTATGGCTGAATTTCCACTCACCGTTTCCTTTTTCGTAAATACAAAGTTCGGTATAAGTTCCCTGTACCAATACTTCTTTACCATGTATCACACCTTCTTTGATGCAGATTCCGCCTTTTATATTCGAAATAATGCTGGTGCTATTTTTCGAAATATCAAAGGTTTGCTCGTTATTTCCGCATATCTGCTGGTTGTCAAATTGATTTACGCTCCAAACCTGGCCTTTTATTTTGGGCTCTAATTGTAAGTTGCGGATGCTTTTTTTGTCATTGCTCAATTCGGCTTTATACAGTCCCTGATTGGTGCCGATGTATAAATTCGGTTCGTTGTAGGTAAGTGAGTAAATGGCACCAATAGAAGGATTGAAAGAATGAATGTATCGTATCGACGAGTTGAGTTGGAGCAACGAGATGCCTTTGTCCAATGCCAGCCACAGATTATTGTCCCGGTCGCAAAACATGCCCAACACCGTGTTGTTTTGAAGCACATTCGACGTGTTTAGCGTCCAGAGTTTCACGCCCAGTTTGTTGATGGCTGTTACGCCGTTCAATATGCTTCCTAACACGATTAATCCATCGGGCGAAATAACAGCGCGGTTTATTTCTGCCTTTTTCAGTTCTTCGTCGGCAGTTGTTTCAAAGCGGGTGACGTTGGTTCCGTCGAATAAAAACAATCCGTCGGATTTGGTAACAAGCAATGCCCGGGAACTATCGAATGCCAGAATAGAAATAACCGGGCTCTTCAGTATATTGTTAGCTACCGGAACGAAGGTGCTCTTTTTCGGATCAAAAGAGCTTAGCCCAAACTGATCGGTGTGGGTGTAAATGTTTTGATTGTAAATGTTGAAGAATAAGAAGGTAAATGGGCACCGAATGCCCTTTACGTCTCCGTTTTTGAATGTAAAATAAGAAGTAAACGATTGAAAGATGATGGTTCCATTCAAATCCAGAATGCTCCAGATTTCATCATTCATCATGTTGTATTTTTTCAGCTTAGCCGAGAGTGAGTGGTAAGCCAGTTGGCCGGTACCGTTTTTGTCGAAGTAGCCGAACTCTTCGAATGAACCAACGTAGATCCGGTTGTTTTTGCTTATGTATATCGATCTGACGATTTTATTTCCCGGTATCTTGTGATTCTGCCATTGCGAACCATCAAATTCAAGCAGTCCCTGGTTGTTGCCAAAATACATAATGCCGTCTTTGTCCTGCCCAACTGCCCAGTTTTGGTTGGACGCATTATAATCTTTCTTAGTAAATTGGGTAACGATAGGGGTGAATTCTTGTCCGAATAAGAGAGCGGAAATGAAAATCAGGGTAAGAAGAAAACATTTTCTTTGGAAGATATTCATGTACATGATTTCTGTTGCGTATTTTTTCGGTTTACAAATTACGGAAAGTTCTTTGACATGACAAAATCTTTTAATGTATATCCTGTTTACTGCACTTTGGATTAAGCAAGACAATCAACTAAGAAGCCTTACAGAACTTAACGTGAGTTCGATATGAAAATTGAATGTGAATTGCAGATAAACATGATGTAGAGCAATTAGAACGATTGTCTGACTCGACCTGGGTTCGGTGCTTCCGAAAACGGAATGTGCCAACTGCACCTTTGCGACTTTCTTTGATAATGTGCTACAAATAGTTCGGGACGCTGCCCCTCAATTTAAGGTGCAGCGCACCGTTCTATTTGTAGTATTAATACCGGCTAACATCCAAAAGGTGCAGCGCACCGGGTTATTTTTTCTATTTCAACAGGGAAGTCAGCTTATATCGAACTCACGTTAAACTTAATCAGCAAGGCTTTTTCGGCTTTCATATAACAGATTCCTATGAGTTATTTCTCTCCCGATTGGCAAAGAGAAAAATTATTCTTCCGAAAAATGCACCAGTACATGCCTGTATGAGTTAAACACTTTGGATTTCGAACAAAAACCTAGGTAGACTTTATTGTCGTCGACAACCGGTAAATACCACGTGCCTGTATCCTCGAATATATCCATAACTTTTCCCATGGGCATATCGGTATGGAGCATGGCGGGCATTGCTGTCATTAATTTCTTTACTTTAAAACGGTTGTACAAATCCTGACGAAACATGATATTTCTCACTTCGTCTACCAGCACGATACCAATAATGACACGTGTTCTTGGATCTAATACGGGGAAAAGGTTTCTTTTTGAGTGCGATATGTTCTTCACTAATTCTCCCAGGGTCATTTCGGGATACAGTTCTATAAAGTCGGTTTCTATAAAATTCTCCATCTTTAGCATGGTCAGAATGGCTTTATCTTTATGATGTGTCAGCAGTTCGCCTTTTTGTGCCAATCGCATGGCATACAAACTGTGCGGTTCGAACAGCATGATTGTCAAATACGAAACGACAGAAACAATCATCAAGGTCATGAACAGGTTATAGCCACCGGTTAATTCTGCAATCAGAAAAATCCCGGTCAGCGGTGCGTGCATTACCCCCGACATAAGCCCCGACATTCCGGCTAAAGCGAAGTTCTCAAGCGGAATATGAAAACCGAAGACGGTTAATACTTTGGCAACAACAAAACCGGTTAGACAACCCACAAACAAAGACGGAGCGAAAATACCCCCTACACCACCTGAAGCGGTGGTTGCAGCCGAGGCAAATATTTTAAAAACGACGATTAAACCCAGATAAATAATAATAACCCATGGACTATTTCCCATTCCTAAAAAAAAACTTTGATTAAGAACCGAAGCTGACTGTCCATTCAGGAGTGCGACGATTGTATTGTAGCCTTCACCATAAAGAGGCGGGAAAATAAAAATAAGCAAACTCAGGATTGAAGCTCCGATTGCAAGTTTCGAATAGGGGTTTTTGTATTTTCTGAAGAATCCTTCAATTTTATTCATGCCCCGGGTAAAATACAACGAAACGAGCCCGCAGATTACGCCAAGCAGGATTAAATACGGAATCCGTTCAATGGCAAAAGGTTCGTACTTGCTAAACTGAAACACAGCTGCACTTCCTGAAAAGAAATAAGAAAGAGAAGTAGCGGTAACTGATGAGATTAAAAGTGGCGCAATCGCTGTGAGGGTCATATCCAGCATAAGCACCTCAAGGGTGAACATCAAACCGGCAATAGGAGCTTTAAAAATGCCGCCAATAGCTCCGGCAGCACCACAACCTACCAGCAGCATCAAGGTTTTCTGATCCATTTTGAAGAAGTTTCCCAAATTGGAACCAATAGCCGAACCGGTAAGCACAATAGGTGCTTCGGCTCCTACCGATCCACCAAAACCAATGGTGATGGAACTTCCTACTAACGAAGTCCAGGTATTATGAAGTTTTAAAATGCTTTTTCGTTGAGAGATGGCATAAAGAATGCGCGTCACACCATGGCTAATATTATCTTTTACAATAT
>DATFAW010000360.1:0-5849 GCA_035254165.1 Paludibacter sp. | reverse complement strand
GAATCTATTGGTTCAGGGCATTTTTGTGTTTTATTGATGAATATACTTTAGTTGTGAAATTTCAACTATTTGTTGTATTTCATTATTTCAAATTTATTGTCTATGGTTTTAGTTACTAAAGATTTTAAACCGAGAGCAACTATCTTAGCCACTTGGGTAGTTTCAGTTTGTTTGTCAAATTCTGAATATGCATACCAATCTCCTATCTTAAACTTTTTATAATTCTTTGTTTTAGAGTAAATATCATTTATTGATGTTTTCTTTGTTCTTAGTTTATTTTCCTTTGTATTATATAATATGCGTACTATATCTGAAGTTTCAACAGAGATGATAATGCCTTCATGAAGTTTCTTATCGTATATTGAGTCTCCTACACTGAAGAAATTATTTTTGAGTAAGATTTTTCCTGAGAGTTTGTTCTTGTAGGTTTCAGAATAAGGATCATTAATTTTTTCGTCACCGTATCGAACAACATCAGCACTTACCGTAACTTTGGTTTGGGTATAGAAGGGCCAATAAGTATGTTTGAAATCAATAGTGAAATTTGAATACTCTTCATTTTGTTTTAATGGCCTGTTCTTTATTAATTCACGCTTGGCTTCTAAAACCAACCCATCCTGACTATGGCCACCGAATCCAAAATATCTACCCGACTGTGATACACCAAAAGCCATATCCTCATATTTTACCGGTTTGCCGATGGAAGAAGAACTAATAACACCTGTATGTGTGGCAACACATGACGTTAATAAGAAAAAAGAAATTGACGCAATTAGAATTTTTTTCATGTTTTAATTTATTATGATGAATAATAATGAATTGATTGTCAATGTTTTTGTTGTAGCTTAAATGTTTCAAAAGAATCTCTAAAACAGGATGGGAAAATTTAGTTTTATTGTTTTTTTTATAACGGTGTAAATATATGGTTTTTTCGTAAAAAATAAAATATGTATTAATGTTATTTAGGATTTTAGATAAAAAAAGCCTTGCAAAAGCAAGGCTTCATTTACAACGATGGGTAAACTCACAGTCTATATTCTTTATCCTCTCACCATTCCAGCAGATCCTGCTGGTCCGGGCACCAGTTCAAAAACTTTATCGGGATGCAAGTCCGGTTCGTCACGATGGGAGACATACAGGATCGCTATTTTTTTCTCCAGGGCAATGGCATTCACCATTTCAATGAACAAACGGCTGTTTTCGTCATCCAGTTCTATGGTTGGTTCGTCTAATATCAATAACGGTGGATGTTTCACCATGGCTCTGGCCACCAGCACCATGCGTTGTTGGCCAATGGAAAGGCTCTGGAATGATTTATTCCGGTACGAAGCACCGAGCATGTTTATCCAGCTTTTGGCAATGTCTTTTTGCATATCTGTGGGTTTGCTGTATAATCCAACCGAATCCATCAGACCCGAGATAATCATATTCTCCACGGTGTCGTCGCGGGTAAATTGAAGAATCATAGCTGGTGTGAAGTAGCCAATCTGCCGTTTGATATCCCAGATCGATTCACCCGAACCTTTCTTTTTGCCGAAAAGAATCATGTCCTGTCCATATCCGCGCGGGTTATCACCGATGATGATCGACAGCAAGGTACTCTTACCCGAACCGTTAGGTCCAACCAGTTGCCAAAACTCGCCTTTTTGAATGCTCCAGTTCACTTTATCCAACACATGTTTATCAGCATAGTGCACCGATACATCATTCAGCTGTATTAATGGGTTTATGTCCACGTGGTTATTGTCATACTCTTTCGGAAGCCTGAAAACGTGCAGGCTTTTCTCATGAGCAGCCTCCGATGTTTGAAAAGACTTCGCATCTTCTTCTTTCACGATGGTGTTGTTTTCGTCAACCGTAAATACCCTTCCGATACAAGGCAGCATATCCCGTTTGCGGAAGAAAACCTGGATCAACAGGGTTGTTTCGGACAATTGTCCCAATGTGGCTGTAATAGACTCTTGTGTGGCTTTATCTATGTTGCTGTACACATCGTCCAGCACCATGTATTGAGGCTTTTGGGCAATGAGGTACATGAGTAATGCCTTTTTCTGTTGCCCGCTTGACATGGAACCCAGGCTGCTGTTTTCGTCGGTTTGGATCAGAAACCGATCATGACGCAATTCATCTTCAACAAAACGGTTGATAGTGATGGTAGAGTGTAATGCTCCCCGTAACGAACTCAGGTCGATATATTCCTGCAAGAAACGGTTAGCCATGACTTGTTCAAGTATGCGGTTTTTCTTTGATTCGTTCGATAAATAAAGTCCTATAGAGGTAATATTGGTCATTTTAGGTTGTTTGTTTTATATTCTTCATTTAAGTTGTTGCCTTGGTCTGTTTAGATTGATAAAAAAAAGGTCAACTCTTCTTAGGAATTATGGGTTTCAATTATTTGGTATGCGTTATCCGGATTACAACTTTAAGTCGTGGTCCGGATATAAGACAGGCCACCGAAAAGAGCTAATGAGGGTTGGTCTTTTGCAGCCGCAAAAGTAGCTATAATTTAGAACTTGCCGGTGCATTTTAGCTGAAATTAGTTCAATGTATTTATACTAATGTTGTATTTAATCAACCACATAGTAATGCTTAGTAACATAGAGACACATAGCTGTTTTAAGGATACATAGAAAAGATAGTTAACTGCTATTTGTATCATAAAAGACTAGGTGATTCTATGTCTACTCAAAATCAAGTTTTTATTTTTCCAGAAGCAGTAATTTTATAACTATGTGGTTCTATGTTACTAAGTGCTACTATGTGGTTGAATATTCTTTTAAGGATTATGACATTTGCTTATAAAAGAAAAGATCAGCATTAGAAGTAGTCCTAAATGCTGATCTTTGTTGTGTTTACTAATGGCAGGTTATATTTCAACATATTTCAAATCGAACTGCCCGTTTTTATACTGAATGATTTCTCCTTTATTTGAGTAGTTTTTATCCCGTATTAATTTGATGGTAAAAGTGCCTGAAATATGTTTTGAAATAGTATCAATAGCTGTCAGTTGAATCGAATTAGTTGAAGCCGTCGTTGAATCTAATCGGTACACATCAGACACAGCATCGCCACCAATAATATAATCCCATTCTGCATTGAAATGAGTTATCGTGGATGATCTCAACACATCAGACAGGTAAAAGCTAAAACCCAATTGTTCTTCCTGATAGTATTGTGAATCCCGCTTTGTACCTGTAATGTGGAATTTCTTTTCCGCTTTTATGTAATTTCCCCAGCTAAAGGTAGAAATCCAGGCTACATCATTTTTTGTAGCTTTGAATGATGGTACCACGGTATTAATTACCGGATCTTCCTTTTTATCGCACGCAGCGAAGAAAAAGAGAATTAATAAACTGAATAGGGAGAGGGTCTTTTTCATAATCATTGAATTTGATCGTTTAAATTGAAGATGCTATATACCCTGAAATCGTTGCATATACCATTCGATCTTTTCCTGCTTACTGAATTCCCGACAGGATTCATCAGGATGAATATCGGATAGTCGTTTACTTTATGTTATTGTTAGCTGTTTATTCTTTGATAAATATAGAAATACCGATTTTTATTCCCTCACAGGTTGCTAATAGAAAAAGACTTTAAAAAGAACCCATACTATATGGCTATTCTGGCACAAAGTAATTATCTTTACAAACTTTTTTATAAACCTGTTAACTCCGATTAGTGGGTTGATAATTAAGTAGTAGGAGTGGTGTTCTATTTTATCTGGAACAGGATACGTTGTTTTTTGCATTACTTATGTAATGAGAACAATATAATGTCCTATTTAAAACAAGAATAGAACGAGGATAAACGCTGATCCAGCGGATATAAACGGATAATAACTGAACGGATTTAAATCTGATTTAAGTCATGCAAGCATGACAGATATGGAACTAAACTACTAAAAATCATCCCGATTTATCGGGATTAAGATCCGTATAAAAATCCGTTATATTAGCGTTTATCCGCGTTCTAATCTTCTCTTTTTTTTATATGATTATAGGACAGAATATTTATCCAACTAATTATGTAGTTTGAGAACCATCATACAAAATATAATTTCAATACAAAATGAATAAAGTAAATTACCTTGCACTGGGCGCAGCTGCATTAGCCGTAATTTCTATCCTGTTGCCCTGGGTGGAAGTGACGATAGCCAGTGGAACTTCCGATTTAACTGAAAGTGTACAAACAATATCTATCCACGGAGTTTCTATCGGTTATGGGCTGTTCGGATTATTACTGATCTTGACAGGCGCATTTGCCGCTTACAAAGAGTTTAAATGGACATTTATGGCCGGTTTGGTGAATTTTATCAACGGATATGGCTATCTTCACGGCTGGTTTGGAAAAGCTACCCACGATAGTGGCAATTATGGCGATGTTACTTCGCTAAGCAGCATCGATCATAAGTTCGGATTATACCTGTTTATCATCAGCTCGCTGGCTTTCATGATCCTGACGATGAAAAACTATAAACCCAAAAAGACGGCAACCGTTTTGCCCTCGGAACCTAATATCAAAGAGAATCAACCGGCTGCTGCCACCAGAAATACTACCATAGCTTCGCATGCATATCAACCCTCTAAAATACAAACAATGACTACATCAACTTCAGAAACACCTATCGAACCGGTACCGGCAGAAACGCCACAAGTACCTGTACAAGCTGCTGAAACAGCAACAGAACAACCGGCTGCCACTCCTGTAGTGACCGAACCGGTAGTAGAAACACCAACGCCAGCACAACCAGTGGAAACTCCAACTGTAGCCCCACAACCTGTGGTAACGCCTGCTGCACCTGTGCAAGCAGTTGTGCCCGAACCGGCTCCTGTTACTCCCCAGGCACCTGCTTATACTGCCGCTCCACAACAACCGGTGGCCGAACCCGAAAAAAAGAAATCATCTACATCGAAAGTGCTGTTGATTATTCTAGCCATTGTGCTGGTAGGTGCAGGGATTTTTGTAACCACCTTCAATTCGTCGCTAAAAAGCAAAGACAAAACCGAACAAGCTATTAATGACGAAAAAGCCCGCCTGGAAGTAATCATCAAAGATGTAAACCAGGCTGTAAGCGATAAGAAATACGACGACGCGTTGTTGAAGATCAATTCCATTAACTGGCTTTACGACCCTGCAGCCAACAAAGGCTACGTGGATCAGTACAACAGCCAACGGGAGAACCTGCGCAATACGGTTATGCAACTAAAAGATGCCGAACACTCAGAGAACCAACAACAAGCTACCGACAAGGCCAACGATGCTACCGAACAGCCGGTACAAACCACGGATAGTATTCATTAATACATAATACATAATGCATAATTCATAATGCACAATTCATAGTTTATAATTCATAATTATGAATTGATAGTTTCCCATTTTAAAAACCGTTGCAAACCAAAGTGTCTGCAACGGTTTTTTTATGCCCGTTTTTCTTGTTTAAACTCAAAAATCGTCCTGAATGAAATATTGGGACGATTTTTTTCTCCTAAAATCCTCGTAAACATGCATGCATTTAAATTATATAAAAATAAATGGGTAAAATGCTTGGAGGTGTTAACTGAATTTTGTAGATTTGCGAAATCTTATTTAATAACACTCAATTCCTTCATGAAGAAACTCACCCTCACGCTAGTAACCTTCCTGCTTTTTTCCAGTTTTACACTCGAAAGCTCTTCATCCACTGTCTATATCTGTACGGGGCCCAAAGCCAAAGTATATCATTCCTCGAGCACTTGCCGGGGGATGAATCGTTGTAGTGGTGAAGTCGTAAGTGTTAGCTTAGCCAAAGCGGAAAAGATGGGTAGGAGAGAGGCGAAGCGTCCCGCTTCGTCAAAGCTAAAAGC
>DATFAW010000359.1:0-10267 GCA_035254165.1 Paludibacter sp. | reverse complement strand
TTACGTGGTATTCTTTAAGTCCCCTTTGGGGGATTTAGGGGGCTGTTCAACTGTCAACTCTCTTCGCTTTGCGTGCAAGTTGTTGAAATACTTCATCCATGCTGTTGGCATTGAATTGGCTTTTGAGATTTTTAGGAGAATCCAATGCTTCTATTTTCCCATCCACCATGACCGAAACGCGGTTGCAATATTCTGCTTCGTCCATATAATGTGTTGTTACGAAAACGGTTATGCCACGTGAAGTTGCGTCATAGATCAACTCCCAAAACTGACGGCGTGTGATTGGATCTACGCCTCCTGTTGGTTCGTCCAGAAATACCACCTGAGGATTATGAAAAATGGAAACGGAAAAAGCTAATTTTTGCTTGAATCCAAGCGGTAACGAACCAACGAGTTTATTCCGTTCGCTTTCAAAGTCCAGGACGTGCATCAACTCGTCCGTTTTCTCCTTTATTTCCTTGTCTTTCATTCCATAGATACCACCAAAGAGCTCTATATTTTCCCAAACTTTCAGATCGTCGTAGAGCGAAAACTTTTGGCTCATATATCCAATGTTTTTCTTGACAAGTTCAGTTTGTGTCCCAATATCATAACCGGCCACCAGCCCTTTTCCGCCTGTAGGAATGCTGAGTCCGCAGAGCATACGCATGGCAGTAGTTTTTCCGGCACCGTTGGCTCCCAAAAATCCGAAGATTTCACCTTGTTCCACTTCAAACGAAATATGATCTACTGCTTTAAAATTGCCGAACTTCTTCGTCAGATTTTCGGCGATAATCACTTTGTTAGAGTTCTGTTGAATAGTAGTGTCCATTTTTTTTCTTTGCTTATTTCTGTGAGAGTTGCATGAAGCAATCTTCAATTGTTGGCTCTATTTCTCTTATCTCTATATTTGTATGCCCTAACTTATCCAATGTTTCTTTCAAACTGTTCATTGTTAACCGTTCGCTGCTCACTGAAACATGGTGTTTGTCTCCAAAGGCAAAGCAATTACTTGTCAATTCATTAGCACGTAAATCATTCAATAATTTGTACATGTTATCACTGTGTACAGCCCAGAGCTTGTTTTCATACTGACTGACAATGTTTTTCGGCGTATCTATTTTCAGAAATTGTCCATTTTGAATCAGTGCTATGCGATCGCACAAACTGGCTTCGTCCATGTATGGTGTTGAAACCAAGATAGTAATGCCTTGGTCTTTCAACTTTTTGAGCATTCCCCAAAATTCTTTTCGCGAAACCGGATCGACACCGGTAGTTGGCTCGTCCAGAAAAAGTACGCTTGGTTTGTGAATCAATGCGCAACTTAATGCCAATTTTTGCTTCATTCCGCCTGAAAGTTTTCCGGCTCTACGATTTTTGAACGGCTCAATTTGCTGATAGATATCTTTTATCAACTCATAATTTTCTTCAATAGTAGTATTGAAAACCGTGGCAAAAAAGTTCAGGTTTTCTTCCACTGTCAAATCCTGATAAAGCGAAAATCGCCCGGGCATATAACCAATCCGTTTACGAATTTCTTTGTAATCGTCCACTACGTCAAATCCATCAACAGAAGCCGTTCCGTTATCAGCCAAAATCAAGGTTGTAAGAATCCGGAATAGTGTGGTTTTCCCGGCTCCATCAGGACCGATTATACCGAAAATTTCACCCCGGTTCACTTCGAAGTTTATGTCTTTGAGTGCTTCAATTTCGTCGTATTTCTTGCTGATTGATTTGCAACGAATAGCTGAGACTAGATTGTTATTTTGTTTGTCCATTGGATTTTATAATAAAACATATGGGTTTTGCGGTTTCCAAATCGCGAGATTTGCTATTTGACCGCGATTTGGAATTACTTTCTTCGGTCGTGACCGTTGGTTTGCGAAACCCGGCTTAAACGGAATAATTCTATTTATTAGGATGCTTTGCGGATAATCATAATTATTATCAATTAAATCTTACTTCGCCATACATTCCAATTTTCAAAAAACCATCATTTTTTACGTTGATTTTTACAGCATAAACCAGGTTGGCGCGTTCGTCGCGGGTCTGAATGGTTTTGGGTGTGAATTCTGATTTGTTTGAAATCCATGCCAGCATTCCGGTATACTCTTTTGTATCATCTTTGCCAAAATCAGAAGTTACTTTTACTTTTTGACCGATTTTCAATTGAGTCAATTGGTCGGCGGTAACATAAGCTCGCAGAATCATGTTGTTCGTATCGGCAATTTTGAAAAGGGCTTTCCCCGGTGAAGCTACTTCACCCATTTCGGCGTATTTGACAAGCACTGTTCCTGCTATCGGACTCACAATCTTACACTTTTGTAATTGATCGTCCAGTTGTGAGGCTTGCAATGAGATTCCTTCGCTATCATTGTTAATCCCTCTGTCTCCGGTAACCAAAGTTGTTTTCTGTGCATCCAGTTGTTTTTCAAGTAGTGCAATTTGTGCATTGATGTCATCCAATTGTTTTTGATTGGCGGCGTTGGCTTTTACCAGATTCTCAAATCTTTTGTGCTCGGTTTTAGCTGTTGCAATTTGTTGTTCGATGGCTGCAATTTGTTTTTTTATGTCGGGGCGGCGACTCAGCAACGCTTTTTTGCTGCTGATAATTTGTTGCTTGCGCAGGTAAAGTTGCGTACTGTCAATTGTGCCAATAAATTGGTTTGCAGTTAGTACCTGGCCTTCTTCCACATTGAATGAAAGAATTTTACCAGAAGCCTCGGCGGAAACAATTACTTCGGTTGCCTCGAAAGTTCCGAAAGCATCAGCATCGCCTTTCGATTTTCCACACGAAGTTAATCCCAATGACAAGGTGGTGATTATTATTATCTGCAGGTTTAAAAATCTTGTTTTCATATTTTTTATTTTTACATTTTTCGTTCTTAATTGTTCACGTTGTTTTTAAGTTGATACACATTCATTATCAGCTGAATTTCATGTAGCGATTTAAGTTGCTTTGCCTGGTCTTCTGCATTTATTTCGCGAATTAAATCGGTGACTGTAAGTGTGCCGTTGTCAACTTTTATAGAAGCCGATTTCTTGATATTTTCGCGCAGCCGAATAATCTCGTCATCGCTTGAAATTGTCGACTGCAGTTTGTTGATTTCAGTTTTTTGCTGCTTGGTTTTTAAATCAGTGTTGAAAAGAAAAGTCTCCTTTTGAATTTCGGTTGTTTTCTTATTTACTTCTATTTTGTTGAGATTGTTTTTCTGCGAATAGAAACCGCTTAAATTCCACGACAACCGAACGCCACCAGTGTAAAATTCTGAAAATGCATTTGAGAGCATATTTAGTCCAGGTCTGCCATATCCGCCTTGTATGTAAGCTCCTATTTTAGGCAAATTGCCTGCATTTAAAAGGCTTTTCTGGCTTTCGTACAATTTGTTTTGTGCTTCGAATAAAGCCATTTCAGGTCGATGGTTGGTTGAGTCGTTCAGAATACTTAAATTGATTTCCGGTTTTGTGATTGTGGCGTTTTCATCTATTTTCAATCCGATAAACGCAGAAAGCATTAGAAAATAAGATTTACGGGTGCTTTTCAATTCTGTTTCGCGCTGACTGGCATTCAGCTGTTCCACTTTTAATGCGTCCAAATCGGCTTGGTTAGCCACGCCATTTTGTTTTGATGCAAATATGCGATCGTAGTTTATTTGCAATTCGTTTTGCAAAATCTCGTTTTGTTTCAGTTGTTCGTTTAAGAGCAAAATGCCGAAATAAAGTTGATTAACACGGTCGTTTAGTGCAAATAAATCAACTTCCAGTTTTTGTTTTTCCACCTCAGTGCTGGCATGGGTAATTTTGTTTTGTGCCGAAATCATACCACCGTCCCATATCACCTGGCTGGCTTCAACTACCGCCAGATATTGGTCTTTGCTCTGCCCGGGAATGACCACATTGGGTAGAGAAATCGGCAATTTGGTTACCTGCGATTGGTAAGTCGCTTTTGCCGAAATCGAAAGTTGAGGCAAATACCCTTTATTTGCATTGCTGATGTTATATTGCGCTGTTTGTTCAATCAATCCGTACTGTTTTACCAACGGATAATTGGTTTTGGCTTTTTCCTGACATTCGTCCAGCGTTATGTTTTGCCCGAATGCCGCAATTGGTAAGCAAGCTAACAGCAAATATTTTAAAATCAATTGTTTCATTTTGAGATGATCTTAGGGTTTTATATAGTTTAAAATAACTTGTACATTCTCTTCCCGTCTGTGTGCCAGTAGTTCTTTGGTTTGTTCTTCGTCAAGTTGCATAATGCCACTGGCTATGGGCAGCAGCATGAAAAGTCCGGCATTCAGGGTAACCATTGTGATAATAATATCTATAAGCTCAATTTTGCGGGCACGTCCTTCGGCTATTTCTTGTTGAAGTTCATTGTTCAGTTTTGTAAATAGCTCAAAAGGTACAGCTTGCAGTTTGTTTCGGAGATTTTTAAGGTTTTCGGGCAGGCGGGATAATTCAGTGGCAACCAATAGCGGCAATTTAGGATTTTGCGTCAGTAAATCGAAATGCGACTCTACTGCATATCTTACCTTTTCTAAGAAAGGAATATTCCCCAAATTCTGTGAAGCGTACAGATGTTCGAAAAGCATCTTGAATTTCTTCTCGAAAATGCTGTTGAATAAATTATCTTTTGTCCGGAAATAATAATGTACCAAGGCCTGGTTGCAACCAACTGCTTTGGCTATTTCAGTTGTTGAAGTCATTGCAAATCCTTTTTCCAGGAATAGTCTTTCTGCTACTTCCAAGATTGTTTGCTCCATCGATTGTTCTTTCTTAATATCCATGTTTAATTGCTGTATTTAATAGCGCTATTAATATGATGCAAAGAAACATGTTTTCTTTTGAATATCTATTTCATTTTCATGAATATTTTTAGATAGGTCTGATTATTTAACTTTATGGTGAAAAAAGGATGAAAAAACGCTGATTTAATTCGAATTAAATCAGCGTTGTACAATGTGTCCTATAATGAATTTGATTACGGGACTGTAATAGAAGCTTCACGAACTGAACAGGCACCGAAGTAGCCTAATGCTCCATTGCTTATGTTTGAAACCGGATTTGCCGGTGAATTGGACGACCCATTATTTCCCCTTGTAGTGCGGAAATACTCGTAAACACTTTTGTCAATACACTCAAGTTGTAATCTAACCCTGGTACCGGTTTCGAGCGGATCATCACCGGTAACTTTGGTGGATGATAATGAGAAAGTGATTACTTCTCCTTGATATAATCTGTCATCTCCGATATAAAATCCAGTTTTCAATGTGTCGTTTACATATTCAATAACACGATAATAATTATCTACATTCGCCGGATCTTTAAATTTTAGAACTGTTCGATTTCCACTTCCGAAAATGTCTTTTTGAAAGTAAATGCTATCGATATTTACTGCGTAGGGCATGGTGGAACTTGCGGTATAAACTGTTCCTTGTGTTTCAACATTCAGGGTGTATGTTCTTCCTGGAACTCCTCTCAATTTGGAAGTTATGTATGTGCCATCTGATGACTGGGTTAGTAACTCTGAATTTCCCGCATTGTCGCTAATCGTAACTTTTGCATCAGTAACCGGGGGGAATATATTTGGCCCGGTGAAATTGACTGTTCTTGATATTTTTATAGTGTACGGACCTATATGATCAAATATATTGCCCTGAATGATTATAGCGGCTGACGAAGTATTCAAATTAAGGTCAATTACTTTTTCGCACGAAGTAAACAGTAAGCCGGCTGAAACGATTATCATCAAAATAATTCTATTGCTTTTCATTTTTCTAAAATTTGAAATTATAAGAAAAAGAAGGGATAACCTTGAACAAAGTAGTTTGAACAGCTTCGGTTCTTGTTGGATCTAACTCGTTGTTGCGAAACGTTATCATGTAGGCATTTTCATGATTGTAAGCATTATAGAGCGAGAATGTCCAGCTCGATTCAAAATCTTTTGTTTTCTTTACTATCCAGGTTGCGCCTAAGTCGAGGCGGTGGTATGCGGGCATTCTATTTGCGTTCCTGTTTGAATAGTAAAACATGGTTTTGCCATCAACCTGATATTTACCCGTTGGGAAAGTTACGGCATTTCCGGTATTATAAACCCATGTAGCCGAGAATGTCCAGCGTTTGTTTAAATCGTAAATGCCGACTATTGATATATCGTGAGTTCGGTCTTGCCTTGCCGGATAATACTTCCCATTATTAATTTGAGTGAATTTTCGTTCGGTCCGTGACAGCGTATAACTAATCCAACCATTGAGTCTTCCATATTTTTTTTTAAAGAACATTTCCAGTCCATAGGCTCTTCCGGTTCCGTATAGTAGCTGTGATTCAGCATTTTCGTTGAAATTCAACTCAGCTCCGTTCTTATAATCAATTTGATTTTTGAGGTCTTTGAAATAGATCTCGCTAAAAAACTCATATTTATTGTCGGAAAAATTGTGATAATACCCCAATGCAATCTGATCGGCAACTTCGGGTCTCACATTATTGCTACTTGGTATCCATAAGTCGGTGGGGTTGCCGGATGTGGAATTAGACAGCAAGTGAAGATTCTGAACATTGCGTGCATAGGAGGCTTTTAGTGAGCTTTGCTGATTCAGAATGTAATTGAAAGTGGCACGCGGTTCGATGTAGATATATGTTCTTATGTATTTTCCTTTTGTATATGTTGCTGTATCTGTAGTGTTTCCATCTAAATCGTAGGTGTAGAATTTACCTGGGCCAAGCAAGCTGAAAGAACTCAACCGGGCACCATACTCCACGCTCAAATTGTCCGAAAAATTATATTGGTGTGTAATGTATAGCGCATTTTCCCAAGCATGTTTATTGCTCAGGCTTTTGATATCAACAGTACTGCTGGCAGTAATTATTCCTGGTATAATGTTATGAACGGCAGAATTTATTCCGAATTTAAGTGTGCTATTGGTTCTGGCAAACAATTGGAAGTCTTGTTTCAGGCTATAATCCTGAATCCTCGAAATAATATTCATTTCGACTCCATTGTTAATATTTATTTTGTAATTGTAGTTGCTGAATATGAGCGATGTGTTTGAAAATAAACGGTCGGAAAATAGGTGATTCAAACGTATGGTGGCTGTGCTGTTTCCCCAGTTTAGACCATAAGTATTACTCAGCCCCAATACATCTTTCCCAAAATATCCCGAAAGGAAAATCCGGTTTTTGTTATTTATCCGATAATTGGCTTTTGCATTAAAATCGTAAAAGTACAAAGTTGCATTGTTGATGGAAGTGTCTTTTGACAGGACTAAAAATAGGTCGGCATATGTTCGCCGGGCAGAAATTATAAACGAACCTTTGTCTTTGACGATTGGTCCTTCTGCTGTTAAACGCGAAGAAATTAAACCAATTCCACCACTTCCCCCAAATTTTTTATCGTTTCCTTCATTCATTTTAATGTCGAGCACCGACGATAAGCGCCCACCGTATTCTGCCGGTTCATTGCCCTTGTAAACCGAAATGTCTTTGATGGCATCTGAATTGAAAACGGAGAAAAATCCCATCAAGTGCGAAGCATTATAAACGGTTGCTTCGTCAAGCAATATCAGGTTTTGGTCCGTTGCACCTCCGCGGACATTAAATCCACTGCTTCCTTCACCTGCCGATTTTATTCCGGGCAAAAGCTGGATGGTTTTTAATACATCTTTTTCGCCAAACAAAACCGGTATGTTTTTCAGGTCTTTTGTATCAAGTTTTTGCACTCCCATTTCGAGCCGTGTGATATTCTCGTTTTTACGTTGGCTCGAGACAACTACTTCGCTTAACTCTTTGCCTAGTTCTGTTAGTTGAAAATCAACTTTTTGAGACTGTGTGAGGTCTACTTCCTGGGTTTGAGCTGCATAACCGATATATTGCGTAGACACCTGATAATGCCCCGAAGGCAATGTGATGGAATAATATCCGTAAGTGTTTGTAGAGGAACCTTTGCCCGGCAATTCCTTTATCGTTACATGGGCTCCAATGATGTCTTCTCCTGTTTTCGCATCCCTGATGTAGCCGCTTAGCGTGTGATGTTGCTGTGCTATGGCAGGATGAAACAAGAAAATGTAAACAAAAAAGAAAAATAATCTGCTTTTATGCATGGTTATTATATTTGAAAGCAAAGTTATGAATTTATTTTCTGACTGATTCATAAGCTTTCCCCAATTGTTCAATAATATCTCCGGCGATAAGTGATTCTTTCGATTCGTTTTTAAGTGCCAAATCGCCGGCACGCCCATGAAGAAAAACGCCAACTTTTGCTGCTTCTTCAGGTGGATAACCTTGAGCTAACAGGCCAACCAAAATTCCGGTGAGCACGTCGCCCGAACCGGCTGTAGCCATACCTGAATTTCCAGTACTGTTGAAATACAGCTTGCCTTCAGGAGTAGCAATTAAAGTGTGAGCTCCTTTTAAAATAACAATTACACCGGATTCCATGGCTGCTTTTTGCGCTTTTTTCATTCGCTCATACGAAGTGTTGCATGCTCCGAATAGCCGTTCGAATTCTTTTGGATGTGGAGTTAAAATGCTGTTGTTCGGAATAAGTTTTAGCAATTCTTTATGTTGACCCATTATGTTTAGTGCGTCGGCGTCGAAAACACAAGGTTTTTCCAGTTTATTCAGGAGCGACTCAAGCATTTTAGCGGTAATGGCGTGTGTACTTATTCCCGGACCAATGGCAATGGCATTGAACGAATCAACAGAATCGACATTACTGATAAATTCAAAATCGAAGTCCGATTGAAAAATGGCTTCAGGAATTGTTGTTTGAACAATGGTTCGGTTGCATTCTGGCCCATGAACTGTAACTAAACCGGCGCCACTTCGCAAAGCTGCTTTCGCTGATAATACTGAAGCTCCTGCCATTCCTTTGCTTCCGGCTACAATCAGTGCATGCCCAAAAGTCCCTTTATGTGAAAATTTATATCGTTTTCTCAGTAAAGCTGTAGCGTCCTGTTCTTCGAAATAAAATAAGTCACTTGAAGTTTGTTCAATAGCTTTGGGATGGATGCCGATATCAATAACTTCCCAATTGCCAACATAAGTTGAGTTTTCGGGGAATAAGAAAGCGAGTTTTGGAAATTGTAAGGACAAGGTCAGAGTAGCTTTGACAATGACGGATTTATCGCTCAACTGGTTTTCCTCACCTTGCAAACCGGAAGGAATGTCGATAGCCACAACTTCACAACCGGATTGATTGATCCATTTCACAGCCTCAGCAAAAATACCCATCAGTGGACGGCTCAGTCCGGAGCCGAAAAGTCCGTCAATAATGATTGTTTCGTTCGTAATTTCAGGTGCAACGAATTTGTCTTTTAACTCAGTGAGTGCGTTAGGGAAAGTTTCCAGTAGGCGTTTTCGGTTGGTTTCACAATCAGGCGATAAGTCAGATGGGTGAATCAGTACGACTGAAACCGAATAACGCGCGTATAATAACATGCGCGCTAGAGCTAAAGCATCTCCACCATTATTGCCTTGCCCTGCAAAAATGCAAACAGATTGTAAATAAGAAAAGTTGCCGATAAACTTCCAATAGAGAGCATCTGCAGCACGTTCCATCAGATCGATAGAGGTGATTGGCTCATGTTCGATAGTATATTGATCGAGCTGGCGAATCTGTGAATTGAAGAAGAATTTCATAGCACAATAAATTTACATAGTTACAATTGGAAATTGTAGCAAATATAGATATAAATAAGATGAGTAATGTAACTTATTTGTATTATTCTATATGAAATTTCAACTGTTTTTGCTTCAATATAACCTTATATTCGTGATGAATAGTTCACATTTACAAATAATCTTTTAATTTGTACGATGTAAACATATATAGGTAAGATTTGATGATCAATTAAGGATAATAAAATTCAGGGCTGTTAAGTTGTAATTGTATGCTGACAATGAGTTGTTTATATCCTAGAGGATATCCGGGAATTGGGAGCTGTTGAAACATAAAAACACTTTATCTGTTTGGTGTATATGAATATTTATTCGTTAAAATGCGTGAGTTGTATGAATAATTTATCAATTAAAACCATATCTTTGAACAGGCATTATGATGAAACCTGTTTTTTTTTATGCAGAATTACGAGACTGCACTTGAAGTGAATGTTTTGCTGAAAAATTGACTAATACAAGAATTGCTTTTTCTTTGTTCTATATTTGTTAACCAATATATTGTTTGATGATCTACAATGCAGATACTTTTGTCCAACGCTTAAAGTTGGATGACCGCACCGTAATTGATGAAATTTACGTGCTGTATCATTCCAAAATTTTTCGCTTCTCATTA
>DATFAW010000358.1:0-15034 GCA_035254165.1 Paludibacter sp. | reverse complement strand
ACGCCAGTAAATCATTTTTTCAAACCCTGAAACAGGGAATTTCAAAGCGGATATTTGCTTTTCGATTTTACTATAACGGTATTAATTATAAAAAAGTTGTCGGAAAAACTGTTCCCGGCGAAATAGCGAGATGAAAAACTTTTATATAACAGATTAAGCTATTGGATTATGAGAAAAATTTGGGGTTTAACTTTAGTGCTTTTTGTTTGTGCAGTGCAATTGTTGGCTGCCAGGGGTCCGGTAAAGATGAACATGGGTACGTACAATATACGCCTGCAAACTTCGGCCGACTCGGCTACCCGCTCGTGGGTTAACCGCAAGGCAGATGTTGCCCGCATTATTAAACAATATGACTTTGATGTTTTTGGAGTGCAGGAAGTGGGCAACAAAAACCAGGAAGCGGATCTGAAAGCATTGCTTTCCGATTATACTTATTTTGGCAAGGGACGCGATAATCAGGCGGGAACCGAAGGAGAGCAGGTAGGACTATTTTATAAAACAAAACGTTTCAGTGCCAAAGAAAAGGGTTCCTTTTTTCTATCCGAGACACCTGAAACTATTAGCATGGGATGGGATGCGGCTTGCCGGCGAATGTGCATATGGTTCAGATTCTATGATGCCGAAAGCAAGGAGGAATTTTATGTTTTTTGTTCTCATTTCGATCATATGGGAGTAAAAGCCCGTGTGGAAAGTGCCCGGTTGATAGTGGAACGGGTAAAAAAGATAGCGGCCGGTAAACCGGTACTTTTTCTGGGCGATCTGAATACTTCGCCTGATGAAACCGATATGTATAAAATATTGCATGCTACTTTTGACGATTCGCGTGAAATTTCGAAGAAACGCCCCACAGGCTCGGTTGGTACATTCAATGGGTATGATGTTTCCAAAACGCTATTCCCCGTTTCCGAACGGATAGATTATATTTTCTGTAAGAAATTCAATGTGCTCGATTACCGGGTGATTACCGATAAGTTTTCAGACGAAACCTATCCTTCGGATCATTTCCCGATCATGATTGAATGTGTAATTACTAATCATTAATTTAATATGAATTCATTTCAATTTCCACTCGATCTTACGTTTAAAATCACCACGCTCAGCAATGATTTTGTGGCACAGGATGCCAATGGGCAAACGGTGGCGTATGTGCGCCAGAAAATGTTGAAGCTGATTGAAGAAGTTCAGGTGTTCAGTGACGAAAGCCGCTCGGAGCTCAACTACACGATTAAAGCAAATAAATGGCTCGATTTTTCGGCATCGTATGCTTTCACCGACCGGAACGGGAAAGACCTTGGCCGTATAGCCCGCAAAGGCTGGGCTTCGCTATGGAAAGCCAACTACGATATTTTTGATGAAACGCAGATTAAAGATTTACATGTGCGCGAAGAAAACCCGTGGTCGAAAGTGTTCGACTCGTTGTTGTGCGAAGTGCCTATTGTGAACCTCCTTACAGGTTATTTCTTTCATCCGTCTTATTCGGTAGCGCGCCCCGACGGTACTAAAGTTGCCCGCTTGCGTAAGGTGGCTTCATTTTTTGGTCGCCGGTTTGTGATCGAAAAGTTGGCTGAATTTGAGAAAGGTGAGGAAGAGCGCATCTTGCTTGGGCTGATGATGATGATTTTGCTGGAAAGACGTAGAGGATAAAATAGAAATGAGAGGCAAGGAGTTGGCGTCGGTAGCTCCATAGGTGGGTAAATAGCTCCACTTTGGCGCTCTCCGACACAATTCGGGTGGGGTTTTTCTAAATGGGGTACTTCCTGGCTAAAGCCGGTTGGAAAGATGCTCAACCCGAGTGCCTCCTGGCTAAACAGGGACAAGAAAGAACTCAGAAAAAACTAAATTCCCTTCCAATGGGGTGTTTCAAACTCAACCCGGGTGCGATATTTTTTAATCCGAGCGTTGCCGCTGGAGTTTCGATATCAAACCCCTTCGCTGCGCTCGTCCCCTTGTCAAAGGGGACATACGAGAAGTGCGAGTGTTTTGGCAAAAAGAATATTAGCTGGGCCTTATGAATTTTGGATTGCCTGAAAGGTTCTGTATTAAAATGTCCATTTTTTACACTTCGTAAACGAAACAATATCTTTATTTTTGCATGACTAAAGGCAATGATTCTGTATACAATATTCAGTATCACGCAAAGCCGCAAAATCGCAAAGAAAACTTTTAAGTTTTCTTTTTGCGTACTTTTTTATTTGCCTTTTGTCACAGATGTTTAGTTTTGAAATTTGCATCTTCGCGTCTTTGCGTGAAAGTTAAGGCGAAAAAAACGAATTTCGATATTATGTATTTATATGTCTGTTGTTGAATTGCATATGTAATTTTGTAACGAAATATTGTAAAGATGGATAAGTTTCAAATCATACAACCTTCCAGGTTGCTTGCACCTTATGTTAAGCAATATTGGTTCTTACGGGTGGATAGCGTTGCACAAGGTTCGCAACGTGCTATTCCTTCGGGAAGTATGGGACTTGTTTTTAACCGGGGAGACAGAATATACTCATCCCTCGAAAAAGGTTTTCAGTCAAGATCGTATCTCTTTGGGCAATCAACAGTTTATGTTGATATGCATTTTGGAAAGCTTGATATGATTATAGTTGTATTTCAACCTATCGGAGCTAAAGCATTTTTCAGGATGCCGATGAACGAACTGAACGGAGAGAGTGTCGCTATTGGTGCGTTGAGTGATCCTCAGATCATGGAGTTGGAAGATCGCTTAATGTATACTGCTGATAATCAAACTTGCGTTCACTGGATTGAACAATTTTTATTGAAACGTCTTTATCAATTTGAAGAATATAATTATAAGCGACTGACATCAGCTATCAGAGCTATTAATTATAGAGAAAGTAATGTTTCCGCACTGGCGCATGAGGCTTGTCTGAGCCAAAAACAATTCAAGCGTATTTTTACAAATTATGTTGGTTTAAACCCGAAGGAATTCTTACAAATTGCCCGTTTCACAAAAACATCACATACGTTTCAGACCCAACCGAAAACGAGTTTAAATGAATTGGCTTATAAATGTGGCTATTATGACCGGTCCCATTTAATCAAAGATTTCAAAACATTCTCCGGATATACGCCTACAGAGTTTCTCGCCAATTGCGATCCTTACTCCGATTACAAGTCGTTATTTCAATCTTTTTTCATCGATACAAAATATCAATTAAAGTAGATTTAGTATGAAAATATTAATTTATGGTGCAGGAATAGTTGGTAGCACCTACGGTTGGCAACTATCCGAAGCTGGCCATGATCTAAGTGTTTTAGTCCGGAAAGGTAAGAAACAGCAAGTAGATGAAAATGGTATTGCTATACATTGTACCGATTTTAGAGGAGGTCAGAAACAACTGAAGCAAATCGTTTTTCACCCAAGAGTGATAGAAGAACTATCTTCGCAAAATGATTTTGAATACATTATTGTGTCGACCAATAACCTTTGTTTAAAGGAAGTATTGCCGGTATTAGGTCAGTCGGCAGGAAAGGCGCATATTCTTTTCTTCCAAAACATGTGGAATGATTTTGACGAAATAGCCAACTATCTTTCTCCTGAACAATATTTTTTTGGTTTCCCTTTTATGGTTGGAGGAGGTCGGGATAGCAAAAGTATTTACAGCGCGATTTCAGGCTTAAAATACTCCTACACTCCGCTTGGAGAATTGAACGGAGAAATTACAGCCCGTGTACAAAAAATAGCAAAAGCATTGGAAGACGCGAATCTTAAGCCTATGATCTCAACTCAAATCGGAGTTTGGCTTATCACGCATTATGCCGTTGCTGCCGGTATGTCTGCGGGAATAATAAAAGCCGGAGGTGGTAAGGCTTTTGCCGGCAATTCAAAAATTATCAGAGAAACAATAAAATCTATCCGAGAAGGGCTTGAGGTTTGTGTAAAAAGAGGAATTAATCCTAAATCCGAAAAGGCGAACAAACTATATTATTTACCCCTGTTTATTAGTGTTTCTATTGCTAAAAAAGTGTATGCCAATGAAGCATTATCCATTATGTTTGATGGGCATACCAAGCATTCTCCCGACGAAATGAAAAAGATGCTTGAAGATATAATTGAGTGTGGAGAGAAACATAATGTTGATATGCCGTTTTTGAACCAGTTTAAAGAAGATATGGCATAAGATAAAGCCTAAAAAAGATTAGAAAACAAACCGACCCCACTGACTGAAAGCAACGGGGTCGGGTAAATAAAATGATTTATGCTTTCCGGTCGGCACCCTGGCGTTCGATCATCCAGCCGGGATATTCGGGCGATAGTTTACTCGCCACATCGAGTTGAGACAATTCGTCAGCCGTCAGTTTCACATCCACCGCTTTGAGGTTGTCCTGCAATTGTTCCGGTTTCTTGGCTCCGATAATGACCGAAGTCACCACTGGCTGGTGAAGCAACCAGCCCAGTGCTACCTGAGCCACGGTTACATCTTTGGCTACGGCAATTTCCTGCATCACATCAATAATGTCGAAGGCCTTGTCTTTATTCACCGGCGGAAAATCAAAGTTCACGCGGCGACCTTCTTCTGCATTGGCCTTGCGGGTATATTTCCCACTCAGAAAACCGCCTGCCAACGGGCTCCATACCATCAATCCCATTTTCTGGTCGAGCAACATTGGAACAACTTCGCGTTCCAGGTCGCGTCCGGCAATGGTGTAATAAGCCTGCAACGATACGAATTTAGCCAAATGCTGTTGTGCCGAAACGCCCAGCGCTTTCATAATTTGCCAGGCCGCCAGGTTGGAGCAACCGATGTAACGCACCTTGCCGCTTTTTACCAGCGAGTCCAGCGCCTCCAGTGTTTCTTCCATCGGAGTCAGCGGGTCGAAACCATGAATCTGATACAAATCAATATAATCCATATTCAGGCGGATCAGGCTTTCGTTGGCCTGCTGAAGAATATGTTTGCGGGTCAATCCCGAGTTATTCACGCCGGTTCCTATGGTGCCGCGCACTTTGGTGGCAATCACCAGGTCGTCACGTTTCAGTCCCAGGTCGCGGATGGCCTGTCCGGTCATTGTTTCGCTCAGGCCTTCGCTGTATACATTAGCCGTGTCGATAAAGTTGATGCCGGCATCCACCGAATGTTTTACTAATCCATTCACTTCATCTTGTGGCAGGGTGCCAATGGCTGTCCACATACCACGCCCGCCAAAGGTCATTGTACCCAGGCAGAGTTCGGACACTTTTAGTCCGGTATTTCCTAATAAATTGTATTTCATTTTGCTTGTTGGTTATTTGTTATTTTTGTTTTAACGGTTAGTTGTAAACTTTCTCGTTTAAGCACGGCTTTTCCGTTTGCTGTTGCAAAGCTACGCTCACTCCTTTTTATCTTCGATTTGTTTCCACTTCTCTCGAATATTTTCTTCTCCTTCAAAATAGTTTACCTTCGCATCTTTATTAAAAACATCGAAAGAAGGGGCAAGAAGTATTTTGTTTGAATCTGGATATTCACATAAGTCGTATCCAATATATGTTCTTATGTCCAGATAAACACAAGGCTCGGTTGTGTGATTGAATAGTTGATGTGCTCCCGTCTCACCTGTCTCAAAAAACAGTAAATCTCCACTATTTACAACATTCAATCCATTTGTTGTTCTTAAGGTTGCAGAACCTGAAACAATCATAAATAGCTCCTCTGCATATCTATGAAAATGATATGGTGCTGAATATTGTCCCGGATTTAATTGTCTCAAATCAAAGTTTAAATACTGGGGCTTAATACCATTTTTGAGTCTTGAAATGTCAGAGAGTATTTTAAAATTGTCAATCTTATTTGCATTTTCTTTAAATTCTCTCTGTTCTGATTTTAAAATTGTTGCCATAACCTTACAATTGGATTATTGATATTTTTGATTTCTAAACAGGATAATTGAAATCGCTCCTAAAGTGCCTATTATTAAGTATACCTATCGAACTAAAATAAGCGAATTATTTACCCGTCATTTTAGCCATGTTTTCAGGGTAACGCACCCCGATATTCGGATAGAGCAGCAATAAATCTTCGATGGATTGCATGTCGGCTGCCGAAAGCACAACGTCCACTGCTCCGGCATTGTCTTCGAGGTATTTTCTTCGCTTTGTTCCTGGTATGGGAATAATGTTTTCGCCCTGTGCCAATACCCAGGCCAGTGCGAGCTGTGCCGGCGTACACTGTTTGCCGGCAGCTATCGTAGCAAAGCCTTGTGCCAGTTTGCGGTTATTGTCCCAATGTTCGTCCGAGAAACGGGGAAGGGTTTTACGGAAGTCGTTTTCGCCCAGACTTTCTTTTTCGACGGTATTGGTAACCAATCCGCGTGACAACGGGCTGAACGGAATAAAGCTGATGCCTAATTCCTTGCAAAGAGGTAAAATTTCCCTTTCAACTCCGCGGGTGAGCAAGGAATACTCACTTTGAAGGGCGGAGATGGGGTGAACGGCGTGTGCCCGTCGGATAGATTCGGCTGACGCTTCCGACAATCCGAGGTAACGCACTTTTCCTTCTTTTACCAGAGCACTCATGGCTTCCACCATTTCTTCGACGGGTACATTGGGATCAATACGATGGGCATAATATAAATCGATGGTTTCAATCTTCAGCCTCCGCAGACTTGCTTCGACGGCCTTTTTCATGTGGGAAGGTGATGCATCTACCGTAAATGGATCTTCGGGAGTGATTTTGAATCCGAATTTGGTAGCAATAAACACTTTGTCCCGGTTTGGTGCCAGCACCTTCGAAATAAGTTCTTCGTTTATACCGTTACCGTAAATATCGGCGGTATCCCAGAAGTTAATCCCCAGTTCAAGGGCTTTTTCCAGGGTGGCTATCGATTCTTTATCGTCGCGTTCGCCGTAGGCATGACTCATGCCCATGCAACCCAATCCGATGGCGGACAGTTGCGTGTTTGTATTTCCAAGATTTCTGTATTGCATTTTGTTTTTTGATTAAGTTGGTTATGTATTCTGTTAATATTTGCGTAATTTCCTATAGTAATATCGATAGATATTTTCTTTTGTGAGCTTAAAAATATACCATAAAACGTACACAAAAGTTTAGTAACGGGATTATATACATTATGTAAACTTCAAGTAAACAAAAGCTAAGTTTTTATGAAATAAAAACTGTTGTGATCTTTTTGTGTCTTTTGTGGTGTTTCCTTTTGATTAGGTGAAAATAAGATAATCGTATTGCGTTTTATTACAACGCTGTTTATCTGATAAAGTTGGTCATGACTTTGGGAACTTTGGCAGGAGCGGGCAGGGTATTTTTGGTTATTTCGCGCATTTTCAGCTGCCAGGCCATGTTTTCGCCCAGCGTTTCCATTATTTGCACGCCTTCAGCATCTTGCACTGCTTCGCCCGGACTGGTGCCATGAATAATATTCCAGTAGCTGGAAGTGGCAAGCAACATTTCGGAATAGCTGAGAAAATGATACAGACTGTCCAACGTAGATGAACCACCCGAACGACGAACCGCTACTACCGCTGCACCTACTTTGTGGCGAAAGAAATTACCGTTGTTCGACGATACAACAAACAATCGATCTAATACGCTCTTCATTGTTCCACCGATACCGGAGTAATGAACCGGCGATGCCAGAACAACCCCGTCGGCATTTTTAATGACCTGAATCCATTCGTTGAGCGGATCGGTGGTGATGCCGCATTGCTCGTTTTGCAGTTTCCGGCATTTGCCGCAAGCCATACAGCCTCTTATCGCTTTGTTTCCCACGTGGAGAATTTCAAAGTCGATACCATTCTCTTTTAATTTTGAACCTACCAGCTGGAGTGCGTGGTACGTATTGCCTTCTTTGTGCGGACTTCCGTTGATTGCTACTACTTTCATTTGTCTCTATTTTAATATTTATGTATCATTGATTTTGATTTTTTGGAACCGCTGATTGGGTCTTCGACCGCAGTCAGGGTTCTCAATAGCTGTTGTCGAAGAATTATTTGTGCAATTGTGCAACGTGCTTTTCTTTCAGCAAAAGCATAACAATCAGCAGGGCTGAAATCAGCATCTGTGCGGTTACCCACGTCCATCCGCCAAACTGCCAGCACAGGATGCCGACAGACGTTCCGAGTGCCCCTCCGATAAAAAAGGAAGTCATGTAGACGGTATTGATCCGGCTGTGCAGCGATTCGTCGCCAAGTGTGTAAATAAGCGCTACATTAGTTACCTGTAAACCCTGTGCTCCAATGTCGAGCAATAATACACCCAGCACCAATGCCGGTATTGATTGTTGGAAAAACAACATAAGCAGAATGCTAACGATGAGTAATCCTACTGCCAAAAACCGCACCCGGACGCTCTTCCCTTTATCAGCTCGTTTTCCGATGATGGGAGCCAGCAACGCTCCGGCAATGGCTACCAACCCGAACAGGCCGATAGTATCGCTTCCAAAATAAAAAGGACTGCCACTGAGGTGAAAAGTAAGCGTTGTCCAGAATGAACAGAACAAACCAAATTGCAATATCCCGATGATGGACAGCCGACGAAGCAATCGGAATTTTCCGAATTGTTTCAGTGCCGAACCCAATAGCTCGAAATAACTACCCTGAAAGGAAGTTTCTATATTAGGCAAATATGTTTTTAATAATATGCTGACCGCTGTCACGGCTATGCCCGAAAATAAATACACCTGCCTCCACCCGAACCATTCGGCAATAGTTCCACTAAAAACACGCGCTGCCAGTATGCCTATCAATAAGCCGGTAAAAATAGTCCCCACCGTTTTGCCTCTGTTCCGGCTGTCAAGTCCGGCAGCCATGGGCATAATTACCTGCACGGATACCGAAAACATCCCGATGAACATACTCAGCATCCAAACTTGCTGGATGCTGCTGGTGAATGTGATCAGAAAAAGCGAAATAATTAATAGTAGTTGTAAGCTAATGATGAGCCTCTTCTTATTGATCTTGTCGCCCAACGGAGTAATAAAAAACAATCCCAAACCGTATCCCACTTGCGACATCATGGAAATGATGCCTGCCTGCGCTTCGGTGGTATGGAGGTCGGTGGCAATGGCTTTCAAAATAGGTTGGTTGTAATAAATATTGGCCACCGTGATCCCGGCAGAGATTGCCATGAGTGCAACCAAAAAGGGTGAAATCGGTTGCTGTACGGAAATTGCGTTGTCTTTTGATGGCGTCATATATATTTCTCAATAAAGATGATTGAGCCGCTCTGTCTGGTTGTGTAGCAGAACTTCGGTGCAAAAGTAGATGTTTTGCATCAAGATGATTTTGTAAAAATCAAACAAAAAGTTACGAAAATCAAACATCCGCCCGGTCGCGAAATGCTTTGGGCGTTTGACCGAAGTGCTTCTTGAAAAAATTAATAAAATGCGAAAGCTCTTCAAATCCTAAACTGTAGGCAATCTCGGAAATATTCCAGTTAGTGCGTTTCAGCAAGATGCGTGCTTCCTGCGAAACGCGTTCGGCTATCAGTTGCGAAGTGGTTTTTCCCGTAATTTCTTTCAGGCTTCGGTTCAAATGATTGACGTGAACAGAAAGTTGCTCGGCAAAATCCACCGGCGAGCGAAGCCTCATGTTTTGCATAGTCGATTCAATGGGAAATTGACGTTCGAGCAATTCGGAGAATAAAGAAGCAATACGTGTTGAACCGTTCGAAGCCGAATAACAAGCCGCTTCGGCCGGTTGCATTTTGATGGCAAGATGGATAAGTTTAAATACCAACCCTCTGATAACATCGTATTTGTAGAGGAAATCGGAGGCAATCTCTTCGTGCATGTCGGCATAAATAGCTTCCACTTCTGCCAGTTGTTCGTCGGACAGAATATATGCTTTGTTATGTCCCGGCTTAAACATCGGATATTCTTTCAGAGCACCGTACTGACTGAAAAAGTCCTCGGTGAAGATGCAGAAGAAGCCCGATTGATCGTCATCTTGCGGTTCCCAGTTGTAGGGGATCATGGGGTTCGAAAACAAGAGTGCGTAACGGTCACTCTGCACCGTTTTATCCGCATAGTGGATCAGCGTTTTGCCCTTTAGCAGTGAAATTTTATAAAAATCTTTCCGGCAGAAAGGGGTCGGACGATTGCGCTTGCAGGCACATTCGTCAATTCTGAACACATTGAAATGGCCCATCTCTTTTTTTAGATTGTCGGGCATCCAGTTCAACTTTGTTTTATAAAACTCTTCGATGGTTTGTATCTTATTCATGTTGCAAAGATACAAAAATCAAACAATCTGATCAATGTGTGACGAATTATAAAAAAAGGCGCCAACTTTCGTTGAACGCCCTTGTTCTTGCCAAAATGATTTTTATCGGAAAAAAATTATTTCTTATTTGTGATTTCGGTAATTGGTTTCCCAATACATCCGCTTGGCATCTGGATGTGCAGCAAAGCAGCCAATGTGGCTGAAATGTCGGTCATTTCGGTGGTTCGGTTGGTGGTGCCGTGTGCGATATTCCAGCCCATAAAGATTAATGGAATGTGGGTATCGTACGGATTCCATACACTGTGGGTGGTTCCTTTCTGAGAATAATAAGGTAGCCATCCCGGTAGTGTTACCATCAATACGCTTCCGCTTCGTTGCTGGTTATAGCCGTTTATCATCATTTCTTTTAAAGGTGCCGGTACGGAAGCTTCCGAAATTTTATCCTGGTCGACGGCAAACTGAATTCCGGGTTGATGTTGAAGGAAGTTGACCGTTGCGGCTTTGATTTTTTCGTAATCCAGTTTCAGGCTGTCGATCCGGATTTTGTTGAAGGTAACCTGAAAATTATCGACTCCAAACATGAGGTGATTTACCCCAAACTCTTTCTCCAACGTTTTTTCGAGATTCGTTTCCAACTCTTTTCCCAAAAATCCGGTCGGCATTTTGTTAGCTTTCATAAATCCTTCGGCTTGTGCCGCGCCGTGGTCGGCAGCCATAAATGCCAGATAATTTCCTTTGCCCACTTTCTTGTCGAGGTAAGCGAAGAAGCTAGCCAAATCGCGGTCTAAGCGCAGATACACATCTTCAACTTCTATGGCGTTCGGTCCAAACAGGTGCCCGGCATAATCGGTCGAAGCACAGTTGATAGTCAGGAAGTCGGTGGTTTTTTCTTGTCCCAGTTTATAACCATCCACGGCTGCTTGTGCAAATTGCAAAGTAAGCGTGTTACCGAAAGGCATTTGGCGCAATGTTCCGTGATCGGTAGCGTATGCCTTTTTAGCATCGTAAGGGAAAACAGGTTGTGTGGCACCTTTCAGCGTTCCTTCCCATTCCACATTGTCGGCTGTGCTTTCGGTATATTGGTCGATAGGCAAAAGCGTATTCCAACCATTGGCCAACAGTTTGTCAATGGGTTTGGAGTCATTGAAAGCATTTACCCAATCGGGCAAAGCTGATAAGTAGTATGAGCTCGTGATGAATTTACCTGCCGCATCGTCCATCCAGAAAGCGGCTGTAGGATTGTGCCCGGCAGGAATAATAGATGCCCGGTCTTTGAGCGAAACACCCACTACCTTCGATTGAAAGTTAGTAGCCAGGCGAAGCTCATCGGTAATGGTAGTTGCCAGTAAGTTGCGTGGCGACATTTTGCCTGCTTTGCTATTGGACCCAACAGCTGTCACAGTCGAATCATCGGCGCTGTACATAGACTTACCGGTTTTGGGGTCGAACCAGTCGTTTCCGGCAATGCCGTGGATAGCCGGTACCGAGCCTGTGAAAATGGTAGTGTGCCCAATGGCTGTAACCGAAGGAATATAATTGATCATGGTGTTTTCGCACGAAAAACCTTCGTTTAGCAGCCGTTTAAAACCGCCTGTTTCGTATTTGCCGTAGTAGCGATAGAGGTAATCCCAGCGCATCTGGTCCACTACAATGCCTACAACCAATTTTGGGCGTTCAAGCTGCGTTTTTTGCACCTTGTCTTTTTGAGCGAATAACATACTGCTTGCCAATAATAGAAGTATGTTTATGAAAATATTCTTTTTCATTTAATGTAGAGTTAAAAGAGTTTGTAAAAGTTATCGCAAAAGTAAGGTAAAAATATAAAAACCGCCCGGTTTTGAAAACCTTCTTTTGAAAACTTCACAGCATCTTCATTTTGTTTCTTGTGTGAAAGATTTTCTCCCGGGTATTGAAAACGATGGTTCGTTATTGGGATTAATGTTTTCTTTTTTATCATCTCACGCAAAGACGCAATGTCGCAAAACTTAATATGCGTGTATATCTATTATGCAGAGACGAACAAAAGACGCAAAGAGGCTGTATTAAAACTATTTTTTGAACGCAAAGAATTCGCAAACAACACAAATCAACGCAATTTTATTGGATTGAAAATCTGATAATTACATTTGATTTGAAAAGTCTTATTTGCGAAAATTTGTGTGGTTTGCGTTATTTGCGTGCTTTTGATACAGCCTCTTTGCGTCTTCGCGACTTTGCGTGAAATTTTAATATTAATACGAACCACTGGAAAACAAAAGCATAAAAATATATATCTTTGCCAGTAAGTAAATTAAGAATCAACGTTATGTCAAGATTTATCAAAAAGAAAAAGGAGCATATTGGTTTGTCGCCCTATGCTTTGGTGTTTCGGGGTCAGAAGAAAACAGATAAGATCGTGTTGCGTGCCATGGATTTCGATCTGGAGGATGTAAAAGAGGTGGAAGTGAAATCGGGCGATGAACTGGCGGCACTAAAAAAGAAGAAAAGGCTTAGTTGGCTAAATATTGATGGTTTGGACGACGTGAGCCTGATGGAAAATCTGGCCAAAGAATTTAAAATTGAAAATAATATTCTTTCGGATGTAATGAATCCGGCAACCCGTCCCAAAGTAGAAGAGTTTGAAAATGGAATTTTTGTTACCATAAAAATGCTTCATCTCGATGAGTCGGCCGATACTTTGTCGGTCGAAAACCTGAGTTTAATTATTGCCGATGGTCTGCTCATTTCTTTTCAGGAACAATCGGGTTTGGTTTTTGAGCCTATCCGCGAGCGAATTCGTAAGCATAAAAATAAAATCAGGACTTCCGGCTCCGATTACCTGGCTTTTGCCTTGCTGGATGTGGTGGTGGATAATTATATTTATATCAGTGGTCTGTTGGGCGAAAAAATAGAAGGTTTGGAAGATGAAATGACTGCGAACCCGAATAAGGAATTGCTGGGGAATATTAACACCTATAAGAGTGAAATGAATTTCATGCGAAAAAACATTAAGCCGGCTAAGGAAATGATTCTCAATCTTGCCAAAATGGAATCGGAATTTATTCACGACGAAAACCACATTCACTTTCGCGAACTGCAAGATAATATCAACGAGGCCTCAGAATTGTCGGACAACTACCGCGAAATACTCTACGACCAGTTGAATATTTACCATTCGACCATGAGTACAAAGTTGAATGAAATAATGAGCATCCTCACCATCTTTTCGGTTATCTTTATTCCACTTACGTTCATCGTTGGGATTTATGGAACAAATTTTGAGAACCTGCCGGAAGTCCATTGGCAGCATGGGTACTTGTTTATGTGGATTATTATGATTCTTACCACGCTTACCATGCTTTGGTTTTTCAAACGCAAAAAATGGTTCTGACAATTGAACGATTCGACCGTTAATGTGTTTAATCTAGACTGCTTCGATAGTTGAAAAATCCGGTTGCTTGTCTTTTCAGGATCGGAGTTTCAATAGGATTAAATCCCGTGATAAATGTAATTCAAAACTTTAGACTATTGACAAAAGGTATGAATCAAAATCTACACATATTCGAAACTCCCGAAGATGCTGCCCGTGCAGTGGCTGAATTAATTTTGACGGCAGCGAAAGAAAAAAACAAGCAATCGCTTCCGTTTAATATTGCTTTGTCGGGTGGAAACACACCAAAAATGTTGTTTTCAATCTTGGCACATGAATATACTGATTCTATTCCGTGGCATTTTGTACGGCTTTTTTGGGTGGAAGAACGTTGTGTGCCGCCAACGCATGCCGAAAGTAATTTTGGGATGACTTATGAGAATCTGTTGAAGTATGTTCCAATTCACGATGCCAATATTTTTAGAATTCTTGGCGAAGCAGATCCACATAAGGAAGTGAAACGTTATCAGGCCTTACTCGAAACACAATTGCCGTTGACGGATGGGGTTCCCCGGTTTGATATGATTCTACTTGGAATGGGCGATGATGGTCATACAGCTTCCATTTTTCCTGATAGCCTGAATTTGTTGCATTTCGAATCTACCGTAGCTGTTCATCCGGTAGGTGATCAAAATAGAATCACGTTAACTGGCAAAATAATCAATCATGCCGAAAAAGTGGTTTTTTTAATCAACGGTTCCTCGAAATCATCTGTTTTGCAGCAAATTATTCATCGGAAACAAAACTTCAAAGATCTTCCGGCTTCACATATTCATGCTCATTCTGTTCCGGCTGATTTTTATATCGACAAAGCTGCCGCAATAAAACTATAATTCCATTTTTGTTTAATGACTTTACGCGAACATTTAGATCAATTCTACTACACTCACAATATTCCTGAAGAAGGAGGCGTTAACGACAAGACTTTCGATGTGCCACTGCCCGGTTTTACACTTACATTGCCTAATTCACCCTGGCGAAGGAAGATGCTTTATATTCACGATTTAGAGCATGTTCTGAACGAACAGGACACTTCGTGGACAGGTGAGATGTTTATTGCCTCGTGGGAAATTGCTACCGGGTATTACAGAAACTTTCCAATTATCATCTTTCCGCTTTGGACCATGGGGTGGGGGCTTTGGATTCATCCCAAAACAGTCTTTCTGGCTTTTCTGAAAGGAAATTCCGACAGAGGCATTGCGCGCTTGAATCTTGAAAAACAAGAATTATTGCAGATGGACTTGTTGCAGTTACGAAGCCTTACGCTAAATCGCCGGCAGCGCACCCGGTTTTCTTTCTCTATCAGATTTATTGCCTGGAGTTTGGTTGCCCAGTTGGTGTTTTTGTTTCCGGTGATTTTTCTGGTCGCTATTTTCATTTTCTCTCTTCGTTGAAAGCTCAATACGAAATAAATTCAGTCAATTTTCAATAATTTTTTACAAAGGGCGATTTCAGTG
>DATFAW010000357.1:0-3448 GCA_035254165.1 Paludibacter sp. | reverse complement strand
AGGGTATGGTTTCAAAGACTTTTCTTCTTACAAAAGCTCTA
This sequence comes from Paludibacter sp., assembly GCA_035254165.1. Classification (GTDB taxonomy): domain Bacteria; phylum Bacteroidota; class Bacteroidia; order Bacteroidales; family Paludibacteraceae; genus Paludibacter. The sequence goes on along the minus strand of DATFAW010000357.1, from coordinate 3,407 downwards.
TTGATAAGGGGCATAAAGAACAATTTTTGCGACTCATCAAGCAAGTGAAGAGTGGAGGCAGTCCATTGATTTCGTTTGATGAAATAATTAATACTACCCGTACTTCATTTGCTGCACTTCGTAGTTTACAAGAAGGCAAATGGATTGAAATAGATAAATAAATTATGAGAATAACCATTATTGCAGGGGCACGCCCAAATTTTATGAAAATTGCCCCGATTATTGAGGCGATCGAAAACAAGAATAGAATTTCTGACTGTATTCAATATCGATTGGTGCATACCGGACAGCATTATGATAAAAACATGAGCGATAGTTTTTTTGAGCAATTAGGTATACCAGCCCCTCATGTAAACCTGGAGAGTGGAGGAGGCAGCCAGGCTGAACAAACGGCGAATATCATGGTTCGGTTTGAAAAAGAATTGCAGGGAAACCCTGCTGATGCCGTATTGGTCGTGGGAGATGTTACTTCAACATTAGCTTGCTCTATAGTGGCTAAGAAAATGTGTACCGATGTGGTACATGTGGAAGCAGGAATTCGGTCATTTGATATGACCATGCCGGAGGAGATAAACCGATTGGTAACCGATGCGATTGCAGATCATTTTTTCACTACTTCTGAAGCGGCTAACAGTAATCTGAATAAAGCAGGGGTGGACTTATCCAGGATTCACTTTGTGGGAAATACCATGATCGATACATTATTGAAAAATGAGTCACGTTTTAAAGAACCGGATATTTGGCGGGAAGCAAACTTAAAAAGCGGTCAATATTTTGTTTTGACGCTGCACCGGCCGGCTAATGTTGACAAAGAGACACAATTAAAAGCTTTACTTGACAAAGTAGTAGAAGGTTCCAAAGAGTTGCCCATTATTTTTCCGGTGCATCCCAGAACGCTGCAAAAACTTCAAAATATAGGCTTTCAGCCAAGCAACCTCTTTACGGTAGGTCCCATGCCTTATCTTGAGTTCAATTTCCTGGTGAAAAATGCAAAAGCAGTTATTACAGACAGTGGCGGAATTACGGAAGAGACAACAGTAATGCGTGTGCCGTGTATGACTTTGCGGGATAATACTGAACGGCCTGAGACCGTAGACGTTGGAACTAACGAGTTGATTGGTAGTAACCCGGATCATTTGGCACCGGCCTTTCAGAAATTATTTTCAGGAAATTGGAAAAAAGGAGCCATACCTGCTTTGTGGGATGGAAAAACGGGAAACAGGATTGTTGAAAAAATACTTGAGATATATCATTGAACTGCTTTTGAAACGATTGGATCAGCTATTTCGTTTATTTCATACCATCAGGTATATTCGCCTAATTCAATTGATTTACCAGGTTTGGTATCGCATTAAAAATCAGCTATTGCATATTGGATGGTATAGAAAGTACCTCGAGGCGCCAATATTTTATTTTCAAACGAACACAGATCGTTTATTGTATGTATCTGAAGCTTCACACGTTGATGGATGCTTATTTACCTTTCTGGGGCTGACACATCAGTTTGGAGAAAAGATAGATTGGACATTTGCCCGGCACGGTAAACTATGGAATTATAACTTGCAATACCTGTACTATCTATTAGACGATAGTTTGCCGGTTATGCAAAGAAAACAACTACTCAAGGATATTTCAGGAGCCCTTTTATCTAGGAGGCTACCTTTGGAACCTTATCCAGTTTCACTTAGAATCTTGAATACGCTGCTTTTTTTACAACGAACAGGTATCCAGGATGACCAAATTGAACAAGCATTGTTACAGCAGGTCGATTATTTAGATAACAACCTGGAGTACCACTTACTTGCGAATCATTTTCTTGAAAATATATATACACTGTTTATTGCTGCTCAGTATTTGAAAAACCAGCGGTTGAGTACAAAATATGAAAGACTGCTGTTAAAAGAACTACAAGCACAAATACTGCCTGACGGTGGGCATTATGAATGCACCCCCATGTACCAAAGTATCTTATTATCGAAGCTTTTACTTTGTATTGAAGTTGGAATGCAATCAAGGTTGCTCCAACCAGCTTTTGTACTCCAATTAAGAAAGGTGGCTGCTAAAATGTTGGGCTGGATGCAGGCTTATAGTTTCCCTGATGATTCCTGGGCACTTTTCAATGACGCAGCAGAGGGCATAGCACCCACTACCAGCCAGCTAAACGAAGCGGCTGCCTATTTAAATATTACCGCGGAACAGGTGGTGCTAAATGAATCAGGATTCAGGAAAATGTCTATGGGCGGCTGGGAATTGATTATTAAAACGGGCGAAGCGCAACCGTCTTATCAACCGGGGCATGTACATGCGGATATTGGTAGTTTTTGTTTATGGTACCAAGGACTGCAATACATCGTAGATCCTGGCATATCTACTTATTCGGTTTCTAAGCAGCGTTCCTGGGAGAGGAGTACCTCGGCTCATAATACGGTTTCGATTGGAGACTTCAATCAAAGTGATGTGTGGGGAGGTTTTCGTGTTGGGGCAAGGGCTAGTGTAGTAGTGACTTCTCCTTCGGCGAATGCTATTCTGTTATCAATAAAGGGATATGGAAGAAAGAAACTTACCGTGCAACGTTCATTTATCTGTGAGGGGAATACATTACGGATAAATGATTCCGTTAAAGCAGCCCCAAAAGATTGTTTAGAGCAGATTAAGGGAAGTTTTTTAATTCATCCAAGCATTACATTAGAGAGGGGAGATAATGGTAGTTTACGGGCTGGCCAACTCAGTTTTATATCCAAGGAGAGTGATTTTGAAATATGTGAGTCTGTCCTATCTTTTCGATACAATCAGCCACAAGCGACCCGGAAAGTATGGTATGCAGTACAGCCAATAACGAGTATTATAGTAAGATTTCAATGAAAAAGATTTTATACCTCAGTTTTTATTTTGAACCGGATTTATGTGCAGGATCATTCAGGAATTCTCCATTGGCGAGAGAATTAGCCGCACAGGTAGCTGGTATGGCGGAAGTACATGTAATTAGCACTTTGCCCAACCGATATAATAGTTTTTCAGCAGATGCTCCTCTGGATGAACAGATCGATAATTTATATATACATCGTGTGGTGCTGCCGAAGCATAAGAGTGGATTTAAAGATCAGATCATAGCTTTCCGAAAGTATTTCGCGGAAGTAAAGAGGGTTACCCGAGATCAGGAGTACGATCTGGTGTTTGCTTCTTCCTCGCGTTTATTTACCGCTTACCTGGGGCATACTATAGCACGTAAACAGCAGGTTCCTTTATACCTGGATATCCGGGATATATTTACTGACACTTTGAATGATGTTATTCCTAATAGAGTCGTTAAAGTTGTTTTGCTTCCTTTTTTACGATGGATAGAACACAAAACTTTTCGATCTGCGAAACATATCAATCTGATTTCAGGAGGGTTTAAGGAATATTTT
>DATFAW010000356.1:0-2976 GCA_035254165.1 Paludibacter sp. | reverse complement strand
TTCGCCGATTAAGTCGCGCTTTGGACCGATATTGACGGAATTCCATGGTTGATACTTTGAGTTCCACATATCATAATTATCGTGATGCACCCCTTGAATCATCAAGAAACGTGCACCAGCTGCCTGGTAAATTTTTGTAAGCGCAGCCGGATCAAGCTTTGTCGGATTCCAATCGCGAAGTACTTCCTTATACCCTGATTCGGATGGATGACCGTATTTCTTGAGGTGATTATTATAGGCAGGCGTACCTTCTACGTAAAGTTTTCGTGCATACCAGTCGCCGCTTTCACCTGCTGCTTGTGGGCCAAAATGAACCCAAATACCAAACTTAGCCTCGCGAAGCCATGCCGGTTCACCAGGATAATTTTTTTCGATGGATTCCCATGTCGGTTCAAACGGTCCGGATGCGATGGGAATATTCAACTTCATTTCGGGAAACGATTTCCAGTCTCCCATTGTGACACTGTCTTGTGGCAATATTGCAGGCACCGAAGGAAACGGTGGCAACAAGTAAGGTTCAGGACTCGATTTCGTCTTCGCTTTCTTATTTTGGGCATTTAAGCCAAAAATAGCTATTGAAATAACAAAGGCAATCTCTAAAATTCTTTTCATAGATCTATAATTTAACAACAAGTTTCTTTCCTGTATAGGTTACTAGTTTATCTGACTTATTGCCATCTGCAACGACTACAATATTAAATTTACGAGTTGTAAGCATTCCCGGGAATGAGCCTTTCCGATCGTTGATGGTCAACACTTTTTTTGCTTCATTCCATGTAAATGAAATTGTTGAGTACGCTCCTTTTTCGTAGTTATAATTGTCGTTTTCGTCTTCGTACAACGAAAACTCGCCATTAGCTCCGGGGTAAACACGGATTTCCAGGTTATCCCATTTCTTTTCGGTGGCATACTGCACTTGTGGGCCGAATGGGATTATACTTCCCGACTTGATGTACAAAGGAATCTCATCGATCGTTGTTATTTTTGCTATTTCCTGACCGCCATTGATTTTCTTGTTTGTCCAGAAGTCATACCAAACATTTCCTTCGGGTAAATATACTTTCGTTGATTTAGCCTGAGTGAAGTTCACTGCCGCACTTTTATTTTCATTCACTGATTCTTTTTTGTCCCAACCGGTTTCGGCGTTTGCTTTTAAAATAGTTTCCGGGGTATATTGAGCATGGACAACCGGAGCAACCAATATTGATTTACCAAACATGTACTCATTGTTCATGTCTATAACCTTCTTATCATTAAAGTCCATTACCAAGGCACGCATCATTGTGGATTGATTATTTGTAATATCCCATGCAGCAGAGTAAATGTATGGTAACAGTGAATAACGCAGATTAATGGTTTTTGCTATTGCATCGTAGATTGTCTCGCCCTTCTTCCCGAAGTTATATATCTCTCTGGGAACATCTGTACCGTGAGAACGCATCATAGGAGTAAACGCACCGAACTGAAGCCAGCGAACATATAATTCCTGAAACGACGGATTTTTAGCTCCTTCACTCCAGCCTTTGTTATACGCACCCGCAAAAAAACCGCCAATATCAGTGTTCCAGTAAGGAATGGCACTCATAGAAAAGTTGAGGCCCGCCGGTATCTGATTGCGTAACGATTGCCAGGAAGAATTCACATCACCCGACCATGTATTAGCTCCGTAGCGTTGCTGACCAGCAAATGCCGAACGGGTAAGGATAAATACACGTTTATCTGAACTAGCCGAACGCTGGTGCTCTGCAACTCCTCCTACCGTCATCAATGGGAAAGCATTGCGTACCTTACGGAATGAACCAAGGTAGGTTTTAATGTCGAAATCAGATGGTTTGAAATCCAGATGGTCAGGTTCCGATGAATCCATCCACCATCCGTCAATTCCCAACGAGAAAAGTCCTTTCTGGAGGTATTTCCAGTAAATGTCGCGGGCTTCAGGGTTATAGGGGTCATAAGGTTCTACACCTGATGGATATTCGCGGTTTGGCGGCCATGTATCCAATCCCGATTGTGGCCATGTTCCGAAATTCAGAAGCATACCCTTCGGTTCCATTTCGCGAAATTGCTTTGTCTGTGGTCCAAAAGAAGACCAAATAGAAATAATCAGGTGCGCATTCTGATTATGAATGTCTTCCACCATTTTCTTGGGGTTAGGAAATTCGGAGTTAAGAAATTCCATAGCATTCCACAGGTAATTGTTACCCCAGTATTGCCAATCCTGAATAATACCATCGAGTGGCACACCTAGCTCACGATATTTATTAACTACACCAACCAGTTCGTTTTGGCTTTTATAGCGTTCTTTACTTTGCCAGTAACCGAAAGTCCACAACGGAAACATTGGAGCTTGTCCGGTAAGTTCACGCATACAGGCAATTGAACCATCGATATTTCCACCAAGTACAAAATAATAATCTATGCAATCGCCCACCTCCGATTTGAATGAGGTGCTTTCGGGCTTATCTTCAAATACTGTTGGGGAATAATTATCCCAAAATAACCCATAACCTTTTGTAGAAACAAGGAAAGGAACATAGTCATCCGTGTTACCCTGCACCATGTTGATCTTTTCGTTACGTAGCGATAATTTGCCACGTTGCTGTTGACCCAGACCGTAAATAGCTTCGTCTTTGTCAAGTGTAAACAACTGATTAATTGTGTAGGTTTTTGATCCTGCATCGTCAAAATCAGTAAACGTTGCACCCGATTCCTTTTCACTTAAAAGTTGTTCACCGGCAAGAGTAGAATAGGATATTTTACCCGATTTTACATTGACATCAACTTTCATCTTATCGCTTTTCAACGAAATAACATCTCCTTGTTGACTTATTGCAACTTTTGTAGCTTGAGTTTTTTTCACTACCGATAAACTCTCCTTTGTAAAGGTTTTACCCGCAGGCGATTTCAACACCCTTACTGTTGAAGGTCCATAGAACTGAATCTCAACATCTGTTGAATTAATTTTGGCTTTTAAAC
>DATFAW010000355.1:0-4432 GCA_035254165.1 Paludibacter sp. | reverse complement strand
AAAATTGATAGCAAATGACTTGAAGTGTATAATTAGGGTCATGTTCTGTTTCAAGTCAAAAAACACTATCTTTGCATGTTGATTTTTTAAGGAATATTGAAAGTATATGGATTACAACAAGAAATTTATGCGCAAAGCTATTGCTTTGTCGATTGAGAATATCCAAAAAGGAGGCGGTCCTTTTGGGGCGGTAATAGTAAAGGATGGAAAAATTGTTGCTACCGGGGTTAATCGGGTTACTGCTAATACCGATCCTACTGCACATGCCGAAGTGAATGCAATTCGTAAAGCATCCAAAAAACTAGGCACTTACGATTTGGCTGGATGCGAAATATATACTTCCTGCGAACCTTGTCCCATGTGTCTGGGGGCTGTCTATTGGGCACATCTTGATAAAATGTATTATGGAAATACAAAAACCGATGCCAAAAATATTGGTTTCGATGACTCGTTTATCTACGACGAAATAGAATTGAAACCGGAGAGCCGACAAGTGAAAACTATTCAGCTCCTTTCCGAAGAGGCTATTAAAGCTTTTGAAATGTGGACGAAAACCGAAGATAAAGTGACGTATTAGATTTAATTGGTGAGTTAGTTGACTGGTTTAGCAGTTCATTTGTTCAACGGGAATGAGTTGATTCGCAACAGACCAATAGAAAGAGTTATCTAGCAAACCAACTAATTAACCAATTATCAACCGAATTACCTAATCAACTAAAATAAGACATTGAATCTTTCTGACTTTCAACAACTATACGCTCATCATCCGCAAGTTTATGCGTTGATAGATTGGACTGAATCACTCGAACCAAACGTAAAAATTTCCGGTTTGAGCGGATCTTCATCGGCTTTGGTGGTGGCGTCGCTTTTTAAAGCGCATCCAAATACCCATATTCTGGTTATGGATGATGCAGACGATGCTGCTTACCTTTACAATGATTTAAAGCAAATCCTTTCTACCGACGAAGTTTTCTTTTTTCCCTCTTCGTTTAAAAGAGCGATAAAACTGTCGCAGTTGGATGCAGTCAATGATATTCTTCGAACTGAAGTATTGAATAGATTGGCTAATACCTCTGCACCAAGTGTGGTGGTGACTTATCCGGAATCGTTGATGCAAAAAGTGGTTTCGGCTAGTAGTATGCAAACGCGAATGTTGCGAATGCGTGTGGGTGAAAGTCTCGGCATCGATTTCGTGGTGGAGCTGTTGATGGAATATGGTTTTGAACGGGTTGACTTTGTGTATGAACCGGGACAGTTTTCGGTGCGTGGTAGTATTGTTGATATTTTCTCGTTTGCCAATGAATTACCCTATCGCTGTGACTTCTTTGGTGATGAAGTGGAAACAATCCGTGTCTTTGATATTGAAACGCAGCTTTCGCAAGAAAAGAAAACCGAAATAACAATCATTCCGGATTTGCAGCGTGATACGGTTTCTCCCCATGTTTCCTTTTTTGAATTTATTCCGGCGAATAGCTGGTTTAGCTTTGCGAACACCAATTTTGTACGTGAAAGGATTAGCTTACTTTACAACGAAGCGCTTGTAAAAGCCAATGAGGGGGAGCATAAAACGCCGACTTTAGTCAAAACGCAAATTACGGGTAATGAATTTATAAACCAGGTAGAGTCATTCCGAAAAATGGAGTGGGGCGAAAAGGCTTATTTCCAACATAAATTGACGATTCACTTCAATACGTCGCCGCAACCGATATTCCACAAAAACTTCGATTTGGTTGCTGATAACCTGAAACATAAACAGAGCGAGGGATATGTGCTGTATATTTTGAGCGATAGCGTTAAACAAACAGATCGTATTGCAGCGATATTTGCAGACCGTGGCGACGATATAGCTTTTCAACCAATTAAAAATACTTTGCACGAAGGATTTGTTGATCACGATCTATCCTTGCTGTGTTACACCGATCATCAAATTTTCGACCGTTTTCATAAATTCCAGCTTAAAACGGACAAAACCCGTCTGGGAAAGGTGGTGATGACGCTCAAAGAGCTGAATCAGTTTCAGATTGGTGACTTCATGGTGCATGTCGATCACGGTGTGGGAACGTTCGGTGGATTGGTGCGCACCAACGTGAACGGAAAGATGCAGGAAATGGTGAAGCTTATTTATAAAGATGACGACATTATTTTTGTAAGTATTCATGCGCTTCATCGCATTTCAAAATACAAAGGCAAGGAAGGTGAAGCTCCACGCATTAATAAACTGGGTTCGGGTGCCTGGGAGCGTTTGAAAGAACGTACCAAATCGAAGGTAAAAGATATTGCCCGTGAACTTATAAAGCTTTATGCTAAGCGTAAAGCTGAGCATGGCTTTCAGTACTCACCGGACAGTTACCTGCAGCGGGAATTGGAAGCTTCGTTTATTTATGAAGATACCCCTGACCAAATCAAATCGACTGCCGATGTAAAAAAGGATATGGAATCGACTCTGCCCATGGACCGGTTGGTGTGTGGCGATGTGGGTTTTGGAAAAACAGAGGTGGCTATTCGTGCAGCATTCAAAGCTGTTACGGATAGTAAGCAAGTTGCAGTGCTTGTTCCTACCACTGTGTTGGCATTGCAGCATTATAATACGTTTAAAGATCGTTTGAAGGATTTTCCTTGCACGATAGAATACCTCAGTCGTGCACGTACAGCCAAACAAACCAAAGAAGTGCTTGATCGGTTGGAAAAAGGTGAAGTTGATATTGTGATAGGGACTCACAAACTGGTTGGAAAGAGCGTGAAATTTAAAGACCTGGGTTTATTGATTATTGATGAAGAGCAGAAATTTGGTGTTACAGTAAAAGAAAAACTGAAGGAAATGAAGATTAACGTGGATACGCTCACCATGACTGCCACGCCAATTCCGCGTACTTTGCAATTCTCGTTAATGGGAGCGCGCGATTTATCTATTATAAATACGCCACCGCCCAATCGTTATCCGGTACAAACCGAGATCCATTTATTTGACGAAGATGTAATTCGGGAAGCTATTCAGTTGGAAATGAATCGTAATGGTCAGGTTTTCTTTGTGAATAACCGTATTCAGAGCATTTATACCATTGAAACCATGATAAAGCGTCTCGTTCCCGGTTGTCGGGTTGCAGTGGGCCATGGCCAGATGCCGGCTGATAAACTGGAGGAAATAATCGTCGACTTTATAGATTATGAATACGATGTGCTGGTTGCAACTACTATTATCGAATCGGGAATTGATATTTCGAATGCCAATACGATCATCATCAATAGCGCGCATAATTTTGGGTTGAGCGATTTACATCAATTGCGGGGTAGGGTAGGGCGAAGCAACCGAAAAGCTTTTTGTTACTTGCTGGCTCCCGAAATGAGCTTGCTAACTCCCGAGGCACGCCGGCGTTTACAGGCGTTGGAAACATTTGCCGAACTGGGAAGTGGTTTCAATATTGCGATGCAGGATCTGGATATTCGTGGTGCCGGAAATATGTTGGGAGCAGAGCAGAGTGGTTTTATTGCCGACTTGGGTTACGAAACCTATCAGAAAATTTTGAACGAAGCTGTCCACGAATTAAAAGACGAAGAATTTGCTGAGTTATATGCTGACGAGCGTGCTGAGAACGCTACATCGACAGCGTTTGTAACCGATTGCCAGATTGATTCGGATTTGGAGGTTATGTTCTCCGGCGAATATATTGAGAACGTTTCTGAACGTATCAGTTTGTATCGCGAACTGGATAGTATTGATAAAGAGGCGGAACTGTTGGAATTTGAAAAACGATTGGAAGATCGGTTTGGAAAAATACCCGCCGAAGGACAGAGTCTTATTCTGGTTGTGCGATTACGTTGGCTGGCTATGCGCTTGGGAATTGAAAAGCTGGTATTGAAAAACGAACGCATGACGGCTTACCTTGTTTCCAATCCGCAATCGCCGTATTATCAATCAGAACCTTTCGGATGCTTGTTGCAATATATGACTTTCCATCCACGTAAATGCCAGCTTCGTGAAAAAAATATGCGTCGTTCAGTGATATTTATGGAGGTGAAAACAGTGGAAAAGGCGTGGGAGATATTGTCAGAAATTATCCCAAATCTGTAAAGGGCTAAATATAGGTACTGTTTTTTTTTGTAGGTAGAATTTGAGATGAAGCAGACAAGGCGAACATATTTATGTCTTCCTTCTGTGGTTGATGTGGTTGTTTGGAAAATTTGGGGCGATTGCCAAGTGGGTAGATGAAAAAACCGCATTGCCATTAGTTGAGAAAACTCCTATAAATAGGATTTGAGGTGTCAGTTTTCGTTGTAATCTGCCGTCCAAAATGGATACCCGGAGGCGCAGCCCGCCATTAAAAACCAACATTACTCGTTAATTTTTTTAACGTTGAGTTTTCCAATCTCAGAACAATGCGGTCGTTTTTCTTGATACAAAGATAAAACATTATTTTTCCAATTATTCAATCTC
>DATFAW010000354.1:0-5632 GCA_035254165.1 Paludibacter sp. | reverse complement strand
AAAACTAAATTAAAAAATAGAAAAATGAAAATGAAAATGACTTTAAAAAGTTTGGTAATTGTTTTGGGTCTTATCAGCTCGACATTTGCTATCGCACAGGAAGAAAAAGTAGACTCGCTTAACATGCTTGATCAGCGCATTACTTCAGTTGAGGATGGATTGTTTCAACTGAAAAAGCTAAAGTTTAGTGGATACATTCAAGCCCAATGGCAGTCTTCTCAACTTGACTCTCTTAGAAACAAAACAAATGACATGAAGAATGGCCTTGGGAAAAACGGACCAGAGTCACTTCCCGAAGTTGGCAGTTACAACCGTTATGGGGTACGTCGTGGCCGGTTGAAAGCCACTTACGAAGATTTTGGTTGCCAGGCAGTCGTTGAATTTGATATTTCTGAAAGTGGTTTAAAAACCAAGGATCTTTATTTGAACGTACTTGATCCATGGGTGAATACTTTCGCCATTAAAGGTGGGGTTTTTGACCGTCCATTCGGATCTGAAATTGCTTATTCTTCTTCTAAACTTGAATCGCCGGAACGTAGCCGTATTATCCAGACTTTATTCCCTGACGAAAAAGACCTTGGTTCTATGTTGACTATCCAGGCTCCAAAAACTTCTCCATGGAATGTGTTGAAACTAGAAGCCGGTTTGCTTTCGGGTAACGCTATCAGCAAAGATTACAAGAGCAAAAAAGATTTTGCAGCTCACTTAACTTATAACAAAGCACTGGCTTCAATGAAATATGGCTTTGGTGTTTCAATGTACTCAGGATATATTCTTCAATCTAATGCAAATGTTTATACAATGTCAAACGGTGCATTTGTTCTTGACAATACAGCTTCAAACAAGAATTCATTTGCGGACCGTTCATATTTTGGAGTTGATGGACAATTCAGCATTGCTTCCGATTTAGGTTTGAGCTCTATCCGTGCTGAATTTATCACAGGTACACAACCGGGTACTTCAGGAAGCTCTGCAAGTCCTAACGGTTACGATCCTACTGTCGCTAATACACCTATATATGATGCAACTGGTACTAAGACTACTTCTTATATTGCAGGTTTCGTCCCTGCAGATACTTATATCCGTAAATTCAGAGGAGGTTACGTTAACTTCGTTCAGGATATAGCCGGAACAAAACACTCTATCGTGGTGAAATACGATTGGTACGATCCTAATACAAAAGTTTCAGGAAGTCAAGTTGGTATTGCAGCCAAAACAGGAAAAGCAGATATGGCTTATTCTACTCTAGGTTTAGGTTATTTGTACCGCCTGAATACTAACGTTCGCTTAATGGCTTATTACGATATGGTTTCGAATGAAAAAACAAGCGTAAAAGGTTATTTCAGCAATGTAAAAGACAATTTGGTTACAGTTCGTTTCCAATACAAATTCTAATAACAGAACAACCCCAAACTCCTAAAGGGGCTTAAGAGCTACGTTTAAAGAAGATAATACAAAACAATACTAACTTGAATCCTGTTCTAGGTATTATGAGATAGTAATAAAAACAAAAAACAAAATGAAAAAACTTATTTTATCAGTCATGATGGTTTGCGCAATTGCACCATCGTTTTACGCTCAGAAAATTAAAGGAAGCGACACAGTTTTACCTTTAGCTCAAAAAGAAGCTGAACAATTTATGAAGAAAACCGGCAAATCGGTAACGGTTATTGGCGGTGGTAGTGGTGTGGGAATCTCTGCACTTATCGAAGGAACTACTGATATAGCTATGGCTTCTCGTAGCATGAAATTCGACGAGAAAGTGAAGTATCAGGATGGTGGAAAAACCCTCGTAACAAAAATCATTGCTTACGATGCATTGGCAGTAGTAGTAAACCCTTCAAACGGAGTTTCTCAATTGACACGTGCTCAACTGGAAGGTATATTTACAGGCAAAATCACTAACTGGAAACAAGTTGGTGGTGCAGATTTGAAAATTGTTCCTTACTCACGCGAAACAAGTTCAGGTACATACGAATTCTTCAAAGAACACGTATTGTTGAACAAAAACTATATGAGCTCAATCCTAAGTATGCCTGCTACCGGAGCGATTATTCAATCGGTAAGCCAAACAAAAGGTGCAATTGGTTATGTAGGATTGGCTTATTTAAACAAGACCGTTAAAGCACTTCATGTTTCATTTGATGGCAAAAAATTTGTTGAACCATCGTTGGCAAATGCAGTGAATAAAACATATCCGATCGTACGTCCATTGTACTTCTATTATGACAAAAAGAATGAACCTAAATTCTCTGCTTTAGTTGGGTTCATACTTTCAGCCGAAGGCCAGAAAATAGTAGAAAAAGTAGGCTACGTGCCATTGAAAATGTAATTTGAATTAAGATTCTAATTCTAAGCTTAATAAGGCTGCCGAAACAAATTCCGGCAGCCTTATTTCTGTTTAAATAAACTGTAACATCAATTTCATAGCGCTGTTGTAATGCTGCAACATCCTGGCTGTTACTTTGTAATAAAAAAAACCTTATGTACAATCAAAAATTTTATCCGACAATTGTCATTTCCGATGTTCACCTCGGAACTGAACATTCCAAAACCGCTCAACTGGCGGATTTCTTACGTACGGTAAATTGTAATACACTTATTCTGAACGGCGATATTATAGATGGATGGCACCTGCAAAAAGGAGGAAAAGGGAAGTGGAAGAAAGAGCATACCGATTTCTTCAAAATCATTATGAAGATGATGGAGAATCATAATACCAAAGTGATTTATGTGCGGGGTAATCACGATGATTTTATCGACCACATAGCACCTCTTTCGTTTGCCAACATTGATATTGTAAAAGATTATATGCATGAACGCAATGGAAAACGATACTTTGTAACACATGGCGATATATTCGATAACATAACGTCTAAAATGGCTTGGTTAGCCAAACTGGGCGATGTTGGTTATACTTTGCTGTTGTGGGTCAACCGGATTTATAATATCTATCGGACTAAAAGAGGGATGCCTTATTTTTCGCTTTCGCAGAGCATTAAACAAAAAGTAAAATCGGCTGTTTCGTATGTTTCTAATTTCGAAAACGAACTGGTTGCACTGGCACGTACCCGCCGGGCCGATGGTATTATTTGCGGTCACATTCACCAACCTGCCGACAGGATGATTGGTGGAATTCATTACCTGAATTCAGGCGACTGGGTAGAAACCATGTCGGCCTTGCTGGAACACGAAGATGGCACCTGGGAGGTTTATATGCACAGTAACCAGGAAGAGAAACCAAAACCTATAGAAGTGGTTGAGATGCCAAAAGTAGCACAGGGCAGTACCATGAAAGTAGCATTCTCGAATAATTTCTTTAATCCGTTTTTCTAATTCAGCATCAGAATGAAACGAGCATTTAAACAAGCGTTTAGACCAAAGGCCATGTTCATTGCGAGTTCCATGCGACAAGTATCTAAAAAAATAAAAACAAACGCATGAAATACTTGTTTGTAGTACAAGGTGAAGGCAGAGGGCATTTTACGCAAGCTCTGAGTTTAAAATCTATGCTCGAAAAAAACGGGCATGAAGTGGTAGCCGTGCTGGTTGGATGCAGTGCCAAGCGCACATTGCCCGGTTTCTTTACCAAGAAAATTGAAAGCGAGATCATACAGTTTCGAAGTCCCAATTTTCTTCCTACGCCCAAAGGCAAACATTCTCCGTTGCTTATCAGTATTCTTTATAATCTGCTGTTGTTGCCGGTTTATATTAGCAGCATGCTTACCATTCGCCGTGCTATTAATGAGCTGGAGCCCGATGTGGTGATCAATTTCTACGAGTTGATGTGCGGCGCAACCTATGGCATTTTTAATCCCAAGCCACCCATGATCAATGTGGCTCATCAGTATTATTTTCTGACACCGGACTTCCGCTATAACGGAAATAGCCCCCGTGAGTTTAAACTACTGAACTTCTATTCCAGACTTACGGCGCTGAACGCGTACAAGATACTGGCGCTGTCGTTCCGCAAGGACGAGAATTTGTATTACGGCAACATAGCCATCGTACCGCCCCTTCTCCGTCAGGAGGTGCTTCGCAAAGAAACAAAAGACGGAGATTATATACACGGATATATGCTTAATAGTGGTTATGCAAGTGAGTTGGCACAATGGAGCCTAAGTCGTCCGGGCCAGCTATTGCATTTCTTTTGGGATAAAAAGAAGGTACAAAAAACCGAAAGCCTCACCCCTGCGCTGACTATGCACCAGCTGAGCGATACGCTTTTTCTGGAATTCATGGCAGGCAGTAAAGCGTATGCCACAACGGGTGGTTTCGAGTCGGTGTGCGAGGCCATGTACATGCAAAAGCCGGTTTTAATGGTACCAACCCATATAGAGCAAGAATGCAACGTGATGGATGCTATCCGTTCGGGAGCCGGTGTAACGGCGGGTGAATTTGACCTTGACTTATTGCTCGATTTTGTTCCTACATATAATAAGACCCGGGAATTCATGCTATGGACGCAAAAAGCTGAATCTTTTTTCTTGTTCGAACTTACACGGCTCGAATATGAAGGTTCCAACATTTTTGCAACCATGTAGAAAATACTTCTTTGATTTGCACATGAATCTGCAGGATAAGCAGTTTCAGATATTTAACGATCTGTTTTTACCACATAGAGCACATAGAAATAATGGGAGAAAAAGACTTAGTTCACATAGCAAAAGTATCTGACGATACTTTTGCGCAGTCTGAAATTATCCCGGTATTCGGGATAATGTTATGTGTTCTTAGTCTTATATCTTCTATTAAAAACTACTGTGGACTATGTGGCAAAACATATCAACAATAATTATCTGCCACTTACATAAAAGAAAGCTGAAGTGATAACAGATTTCTTTGTATGCTGCTCCTTTGATTCAAAAACAAAAGAGGCTGTCTCAAAATTAAATCTGAGACAGCCTCTTCATTTTTTATATTTTAAACGGTCGGCTTATCTTTACTTTCCGTTGCCAGTGGAGCATATTTCCGTCGGAGGGCATCCATATCATTGAAAAGGGCTAGAAGCACAGGACTGGGCATGAAGTTTACTGTTTGTTCCACCGCGTTGCAGAGATCGGTATAACCTGTTTCAACAGCCGGACGAAGATCGCTACCCGATTCGGAACGCTTACCAATCTCATTGTTGCGCGCGAGGTAAGTAGTAGTCAACTCGACATTGGAAACTTCGAGTTCGGTAAATAATGCAGCTACTCCAATCTCCGTAGCCGCAGCCAGTAAAGCCGGATTCGCATGGTATTTAGCAAACATGTCCGTCATATCCTCAGCCTGCGTTTTCATCGGGTGCCTATTTGCATCCCAGTAAGGGGCAAGAAAGAACTTCAGGTTCTCCGCAGCTGCTTTCTTGTTCAATTCGCGCGATTTCAACATAAAAACCACCGTTCCTTTAATTTCACTAAGCAAGTTATCATCTTTCTGGTCCATTTCTCTTAGCGGATCAGTAAGTTTGCTCTTACGCTGAGCATTGACTTGCTCGCCAAATTTTTGAGCACTGGAGATGAATTCGGTCAATACGGCATTGACCATATCGCCCAATTGACTCTGTACAGGAATAGCAACCTGAATGGTTGATTGAAAAAGCGAATTCGCATTGTGATTGGACAAATGGCTAGAACGTAAGCCAGAAAAT
>DATFAW010000353.1:0-2510 GCA_035254165.1 Paludibacter sp. | reverse complement strand
TTGTCGTTTTCCATATTGTTATTTATATTGATAAGTTGAATAAATAGTAAATTAAGAAATGCTGGTCACAACTCAGGTAACCTTAAGCAAAGAACATATCGTCGGAATGCATTTTCAAATACTTTCCAACAGCTAAATAGGAAGACATAGCAGCTAAAGCAATTCCTGATAGAATGACAATAAAAGCTACAATTACAAAATTGAGGGAATTCGATAATAGACCGGAAATTGCGAATTCGTATTGAACAAAGTAAACAACTCCAACCATCAAAAATATTGAAATCAGAGCGGCTATCAAGCCATTAATCATACTACTAATCAGGTATGGCTTACGAATAAACCAGGGAGTGGCACCCACCAATTTCATTGTATTAATCAAAAACCGATTGGAGTACAAAGACAAACGAATGGTATTGTTGATAAGCGCAATCGACACAAAAAGTAAGATAACCGCCAGAGCAAGTAAAATAATACTGACTTTTTTTACATTGTCGTTCACTAAACTCACCATATCTTTTTGGTAGACAATCCGATTGATATGTTCAAACGCTTTCAGTTTTGATTGAACCATAGTTACACTGTCGTTATTAGCATATTGTGCATGAAGTTTCACTTCTATCGATGCTTTTAGCGGATTATAACCTAAGAAATCCTGAGGATTTTCGCCCAAACTACTAATGTGATCCTTCAAGGCATCAGCTTTGGAAATATATTCAACCGTTTTAGCATAAGAAGATGCTTTCAGGTAATTTTCTATCCGTTGTACATCCGGTTTCCCAATCTCATCATCGAGGATAATCGACAAATTAATATTTTCTTTCACATAAGTGCTCATATCGCGAGCCACAAAAAGGAGCAGAAAAACCAATCCAACCAAAAACAAGACCAGCGACATGCTGAAAGTTGATGTCAAATGGATATTCAAAAATCCTGGCTTGCTTACTTTTGTTCTATGTTTTGTCATTTTAATTCTGAGATTATTAAATTCAAATTTAAGCGTTGAGAGTTGTTTTCTTTGAGTTTTTCCACTGGAAAAAACCAAATCCAAACAAACCTAATATCAACAAAATGGAAGATGTCAGTGCAATAGTATTACCTATGCTGTACGATTTTGGTTCAAACTTGAATTCTATTTCGTAGTCACCCGCTTTAAGAGGCATGGCACGTAACAAATAATTGGCACGCACATAAGGCACTAATTTTCCATTGATATAAGCATTCCAGCCTTTTTCATAATATATTTCAGAGAACACAGCCACCTGATCGGTTTTAGAACTGAAGCTATACTTCAACTGATTCGGGTTGTATTTCACCAACGCAATATGAGCCGAAGAATCTGAAGTAAGTTTAGTTGGCAATTGAGCTGCGAACGATTTGTCAACAACCATTTCCTTTTTGGTATTGATCTCGCCCAACATCTTCATTTCCTGATTTGCACCATCAGCCACCCTGATATTGCCCACAAACCACGCATTTCCATTAGCATACGGATTAACCAGCGGAGCAGCCTCTTTATTGTAAATCAGGTATTTCATATTCATCATATTCAAAATACCCAGCGAGTCCATCGTACTTGTTATTTGCTCTGTGCTCTTGGCACGACCAAAACTAGCAAACATCTGACCCATTTCCTTCGCTAAGTACATGTTTATAAGTTCCTGGTAACGACGTAGTTTAGCAGCATGGTATCCACCTATATTTTTGTGAAAATAAGACGGTGTAGCATTTTGGAAAACATCAACTGTTGCATCCAAAACCCGGTATTGCGATTTATCCTCAAGAATTATTTTATCAGCATTCGAAGGTTGAATCAGGTTATCGAAACGACGTGGACGTTGGAAATTATCATTGTTCAAATAACGTTTTGCAACAGGGGCCAAATCACCTAAAACTAAAACAGCAAAAAGAACATAAGCCAGTTTTGATTTCAAGTAGTTTTTAGCATATAACCAGATTAAACCGGCAGATAACAACACAAACATCAATGAGCGTAAAGCATCTGAACGTAATAAACCAGCTCGATCTAACGGCAAAGTTTCTCTTAAGAACGCGTTGTTTCCCTGATATTGGGCATCAGCAGCCGATGTAAAACTACCGGCCAAAGAAGGTATCAAAGCAAATATCAAAGCAATTCCACCTACAATACCAGCACTGATAAGCACTGGTTTAATTAGTTTTTGCTTATCTGTTTTTTCGGCAAAAACTTCTTTCAATGCCAAAACAGCCAGTAAAGTCATTCCAAAACCAGTAGCCACCAAAGTCATTGATACAGTCCGGAATTTATTATAAAGCGGAACATAATTTATAAATAAATCGGTCAGCCACATAAAATTTTTCCCCCATGAAAGCATCAAAGTCAAAGCTATCATTGGCAACAACCACCATTTGGTACGTTTATCAACCAAAAATAAACCCAACACGAACAGAAAACAAACAATTGCTCCAATATAAACCGGGCCCGAAGTGAAAGGTTGCGCTCCCCAATAAAGTGGAAATTGATTTTCTTTCAG
>DATFAW010000352.1:0-2742 GCA_035254165.1 Paludibacter sp. | reverse complement strand
CTAACTTTGTTGTCAATAGTTTTTACAAAGATTCTTCCGGCTTTTTATGGATTGGGACTGACAATTGCCTTGATCGTTTTGATGGCGTTGATATTAAGCATTACCCTTTTGCCGGAACGGATGTTAATAAAAAACGAGTATTGGCAATTGCTGAGTCAGGTTCCGGGCAGATGTGGGCTGCAAATGGGTTGGGACTTTGGAAATTGAATGTGGCAACTGATAAAATGGAGTTGTTTTCGCCAGAAACGATTGATTGCTCCGTATCAGCTTTGAAATGGGATGAGAAAAAGAGCAGGTTATATGTTGGAACTGAGAAGGGATTATTTATTATTCAGAATGAGCAAGTTCAGCATGTTACGTTGAATGGCAATATTCTTTCACCCGGTAATCATGTTTCCGGAATTCAGATTGCTCCCAATGGCGTTGTTTGGTTAGCAACATGGAAAGGTGTTTGTGCTTACAATCCTGCCAATCATTCAAAGTCCGTTTATGAAAACGCTACTTCCCGCGAATCAAATACCTTCAATAAACTAACCACAATTGGCTCAACAATTTATTTGGGAACGTTGAATGCAGGCATTATTAGTTTTGATATTACAACGAAAAAATTCTCAACTTTTGTAGACGTTGGTTGCGATATTATAACCGATATTTCGAGTGATGGCAAAGACCGGATATATGTAGCTACGGATGGAAATGGTGCACATATTTTGTCGCATAAAACTAAATCTATCGTTGAATCCATACGTTATAACCCTAAAAATAAGGCTGGAATTCGCTCTAATTCTGTTTATTCATTGCTTGTCGATCGCGAAGGAATTGTGTGGGTTGGTTTCTATCAGGCCGGTCTCGATTACAGTCTTTATCAGAATAATCTTTTCAAAGTCTATAATTTTCCACCCTATTTTGATTCACGTGATTTACATGTTCGTTCATTTATCATCCGTGGAAAAGAAAAACTTATTGGCACACGCGAAGGATTATACTATGTTCGTGAGGATAAAAAGCAAGTTAGTACCTTTAATAAAACACAACTCCGGTCAAATCTGATTCTATCGCTTAGCTTCTATAAAGGAGAATATTATATTGGAACGTATGGCGGTGGCGTGTCTATTCTCAATCCAAATTCCATGAGCATTAGAGCATTGGGCAAAGACAATACTTTGTTGAAAGGACATGTATTCCATTTTGAACAAGATACGAATGGGAACTTATGGATTGCCACTTCCGGGGGATTATTTCAATACAACAAGGATAAAAATGAACTAAAGTCGTTTACAAATGCCAATTCACAATTATTGGCAGGGAATGTATTTTATGTGTTTTTCGACAGTACAAAAAAGGGTTGGATAGCTACCGAAACCGGCTTGTGTATTTATGATCCTGTAAGCCAGAGTATTCAATCCAATATTTTTCCAAAGGGATTTTTCAATAACGAAAAAATAAAAGTAATTCATGAGGACTCACAACATAAATTATATTTTTCGCCTGACAAAGGAAATATTTTTTTGTCTGATGTAGACATGGTCAAATTTGCACCGTTAGGAATGACAAAGCGCTTTCAGGGGAAAATTTTTATGTCTATCCTTGAAGATAAAAAAGGAAGATACTGGTTTGGTTGCGAAAACGGATTACTCTCGTTAACAGGGAAAGATGATTCTTATCATAGTTTTGGTTTTAGCGATGGAATACCTGATCCGGTGTTTAGTTGCGATGCTGCTTACCAGGATCCAGCCGGGTTGTTATGGTTCGGAAATGCCAAAGGTTTGCTTTATGTAAATCTAAAGCAGGTAGATTATTTAAAACATTGCCCATATCCGGTGGTCTTTACCGATTTGCAGGTAAATGGAAGTGTATTAAGTTCGGAGGATAGAAAAAAAATATTTTCAAACAAACAAATCAAATTAGGTCATAGCGAAAACAACCTGACATTGCACTTTGCAAGTCTTTCATATACCAATCCGGGAGCCATGGTATATGAATATAAACTGGAGGGGAAAGACGATGAATGGTTATTACTTTCGGGTCAAAATGAAGTCACTTACTCCGATTTGCCTGCTGGAAATTATGTATTTCGGGTTCGAATTCAGGGAAATAAAGATTCGGAATCCCAACTGGCGGTAAGTGTTGGTTCGTTTTTCTCACTGACTTTCTGGGCTATTCTTGTACTTGCAGCCGCACTAATTTGGTATTTCGGACCCAAATACTTGAAAATATTCAAAAATAAAATTCTTAATAATGAGATTCTCGTGTTGGAGAAATATAAGCAACAAAGACAGCTTGCTTCAGAGGCATCCAAAACGGAGGAGAAATATAAGAATGCAAAATTAGATGAAAAAGAGTGTAAGTTGATTTGTGAGAAGCTTTTCTCTTACATTGAGAATGAGAAGCCATATACAAATCCGGACTTGAAAATTGTGGATATTTCACAGGCAATTAACTGTTCATCACATTCATTGTCGTTTATTTTCAACCAGTATCTGATAAAGAATTATTACGATTTCATTAATGAATATCGGGTGAAAGAATTTCAACAGCTTATATCTGATGTAAAATATTCTAAATATACACTTTCAGCTTTAGCCGAAAAATCCGGCTTTAGTTCCAGGGCATCATTCTTCAGGTCGTTCAAGAAGCAAACGGGTATTACTCCGAATGAATATATTAAGAGTATTGGACGGAATATCGAAGAAATTGATGTTGATCCTACCGAATAAATCAAGTAAATCTATCATTTTTGTC
>DATFAW010000351.1:0-8743 GCA_035254165.1 Paludibacter sp. | reverse complement strand
TCGAAAGTGAAGAATCCGAGAACATTGATGACCTATTCACCTGCCGATACTGCGTTGGTCAATAATTATGTGATTGACGTGTCGAAATACAATTATGTTTTTGGCCGTTATCTGTGGAACTATAATTTAGTCTCAACCATTACGGTAAGCAATGTAAGTGTAGGTACATTGAGCGTTCAATCGTCCAGAAACAAAACAGACGGGCTAAATTTTGCGTCTGATTTTGCTTTTGCAAATGGATATGACGCTAAAATGCAATACTCAACGGGTGATACCATTCTGTCTGTTTATAATATTTCAAAAGGCGGAACGACTCTTTTTGAAGAAAAATTTACAGCTATTAAAAGCGATACTGCCAGCCGTCATCGCGAAAGGCAATACTCGCTGACAATTGGTAATGTGCAAATTGTTCGAAATCCTACTCATGGAAACAATGGATTGGATAGCGCTAAAGTGTATGTGGGCGGTGTGCTTCAAACTAAAGCAACCGTGAAATTCATCGATGTAAGCAGTTCTTCCGATGAAACCGAATTTAGTGTAATTGGTCACAACAGAGACCTGCAGATTACGTTCGACGATGGAACAACTACCACAGTAAGCCAGTTGTTGGGTTCTACTATTAACGACGTGCGTTCGTTGTTTGTATCGCTCCGTCAGGTTTATTTTGCCACCAACATTGTTGACTGGGTGGCCTGGGATATTCTGATGAATAAAATGAATATGTGATTTTCGAACTAAATAATAAAATCCAGTAGAAAAAAAAAGGGAAAGCTCATCAGGCTTTCCTTTTTTTATGCAATCGAGTGTGCAGGAATGGAGGTTAGTTGTCGGAGGTCGATGATCGGTTTTGCTGAATAAAGAAATGGAGTTGTACAAGCATAAACCTTGCACAATTCCATTTCTTTAAGTCACATTTATGGAATGCAGGTCTTAATTTTTTACCGGTTCAATTCCAAAGGTAAACCCTCCTTTTACCCGTTCGATTAATTCGGGCAGAATATCAGTATATTCGCCCACGATACCGAAATCGGCAAAATGGAATATCGAAGCTTTGGGGTTATGATCGATGGCAATGATTTTTTCAGACTCTTTCATACCGGCAATGTGCTGGATTGCTCCTGATATGCCGACTGCCACATACACTTTCGGACGTACAGTTTTACCGGTTTGCCCAACCTGGCGTGCATATTCTGAGAAACCTTCGTCCACCACCACACGGCTACAAGCCCATTCAGCTTTCACACCTTTTTCTTTCAGTGCTTCGGCCAGTTTTTTTATTAATCCCAAATCGTCACCTGTGGTTCCTCTACCCCCCGAAATGATAATATCAGCATCGAACAGGTTTACCGAACTGCCTTCACCACGTACCGTTTGCAGAATCTCCACTTTAAATTCGTCTTCGGTTAACTCGGGCTTGAAGGTAGATACAACACCTGTGCGTCCTTCCACTTTAGCTGGTACTTCGAAGGTTCCTGCACGAGCGGTTGAAATTTGCGGATAAACGAATCCGAGAATAGTGGCCAGTTTGCTTTCGCCATATGTTGGGCGACGGGAGTGAAGAATAGGTTTGTTGATCACTTTCTCTTTCCGGTTCACATATTCGCCCATTTCCAATCCGGTACAGTCGGCCGTTACACCGCTGCCGGTTTTCATTCCGATGCGTGGGGCTAGTTCCCTACCGGAAGTCGTAGCTGCAAAGAGAGCAATTTCGGGATTGCGTTCTTTGATTACCTGTTCGAAGATGGATGAAAAAGGAAGCACCAGATATTCTTCCAGCTTGTCGTCTTCCACCACAATTACTTCGTCAGATCCATGTTCAAACAAGGTTTTTGCCTGATTTTTTACATTTTTACCAATCAACAGGGTCATGATTTTAGTGTCTTCACCCAATTGATCTGCCAAATGACGGGCAGGCGTAAGCAATTCTATCGAGGGGCGGGTAATTTTACCGTTGGCAATTTCGGCCCAGGTCAGAATGCCTTTGGCTCCGTTGCGGTTATCGTAAAATGGAAATTCAGGTTTCCCTGAGGTTTTCTTTTCAGCGGTTTCCTTTTTCTCCAGCACGTTTGCGCCTTTTTTGTAGTTCGAAATAAGACTATCAACCAGCGCAGTTTCATTATGACCTTGCGACATAATAATCGGAGCACGTTCGCTCACAATATTGACCACATTGGCCACAATGGTTGGCGATCCGCTCAACCCAATTTTCTCAGTTCCCAATCCAATATCGTCAATGCCAAACACCGTGATTTTGGCATTACGCGCTTTTATTGCTCCGGTAAGCGACGGTTTCCGTGGAGGAATTCCGGTTGGAGTCAATGAAATGGCGCAGGGCATAGGCAGTTTCATCATCTGATAACCTCCTTCGATAATACGTTTGGCAATCACGTTTCCCTCGCCATCAGCTTTTACCGTTTCTACGAATGTTGCCTGCGGAATGCCTAAACTTTCAGCAACCTGCGAAGGTACGTGAGCTGTATCGCCGTCGCTGGTCTGACGTCCGGCCAGAATAATGAAGGGCTCTTTGGCCTCTTTCGTAAATCCCAGATGTTTCAGCATGGTGGATATCGCCAATCCGGTGGCATAGGTATCGCTACCGCCCAGTTTCCGGTCTGATAGCAGGAATGCTTCGTCGTAACCCATGGATATGGCTGTGCGCAATGCCACTTCGAATGATCCGGGTCCCATGGAGCAAGCGATTAAGCGTGCATCGGGATATTGTTTTTTAAGTTGTAATCCGGCTTCAAGACCAAACTGGCAGTCGATATTGATAATTGACTTAGCTTTTGTCCTGTCCATCAATCCATCCTCGCCCATACGCATTTCGCTGGCGAGGGGTACTTGTTTTATTAAACTTATAATTGTTAGAGCCATATTCTATTAGTTAGAAAGTTCATAAAGTTGAAAGTTCATAAAGTAACCTCTTTTTCCCCTCTCCTCAAGGAGAGGGGTTAGGGGTGAGGTGTTACATATTTTGAAAATCAGGACCGTTGCCGCCATTTGGAACACTCCAGGTAATACCATCACCCGGCGTTTTAATATCGCAGGTTTTACAGTGCATGCAGTTTTCGGCATGTATACGTAGCTCCTGATGTCCGTTTTTGTCGGTATGAAGTTCATACACTTCCGACGAACAAAAGAACTGGCACGGAGCACCGTATTGCTTGATATTGATGGCTGCGAATGACTCAGGATTATTTATTTTTACGTGAGGAACTTGTTGCTCATCGTGATTTACTCCTGAAAAATATACATCTGTAACTTTATCGAAAGTCAGTACTTTATCAAATTCCAGTTTGTCTTTAAATCTTTCTTTGAATGGTTTGCCTTTAAATTCAGCCAATGTTTTGGTTGTTTCACTATCGGGATGCGATTTTAGTCTACCAAAGAAACCTGCACCGCCGGTTATAAGCAATGTGCCAAAGTTTAGTCCGCCGATAAGTAAACCTTTAGCAAATCCTTGCCTGAAGTTTCGCATCGGATACATGTCCTTATAAATTACACTGTCTTTAATCGAGGTTTCGTATGCTGAAAGAGTTTTTTCAGAGAAATCGTTTTTGCTCAATGCCGTTGCAGCAGTTTTGGCTGCCAGCATACCGGAAGTAATGGCTAGGTGCACACCTTTTAAGGCCGGCATAGCCAGCAATCCGGCGCTATCACCTACAATGAGGGCATGGTCGGTATACAATTTTGGAATAGAATAATAACCACCTTCGGGCAATGTTTTAGCACCGTATTCAACTAATTTTCCGCCCTTCAGGAATTTGGCAATAAACGGATTAGTCTTCCATGCCTGGAATGCGTCGTGGCTATCGAAAGTCGGATCTTCATAATCGAGTCCAACCACCAGGCCTACTGCTACTTTGCTGTCTTTCAAGCCATACACAAAACCACCGCCAAATTCTTTCATATTCAATGGATAGCCCATGGTGTGGTACACTTCGCCCGGTTTGACATTTCCTTCGGGAACGCTCCAAAGTTCTTTAACCCCCAGTGAGTAAACCTGACAGTTTTTATCTTTCTCCAAATCATATTTCTGAATTAGTTTCTTGGCTAAACTTCCACGTGTGCCTTCGGCAAATATGGTCAGTTTGGCTTCAATGCGTGTCCCCGGTTGGAAGTTTTCCAGTTGATTACCATGATGGTCTACACCGGTATCAATAGTTTTAGCCCCGGCTACTTTACCATCTTTATACAAAATTTCGTCTACCGAGAATCCTGTATAAATTTCCACTCCTTTTTCTTCGGCTTTTTTAGCCAGATAACGGCATATTTGACCTAAAGAAGCGGTGTAATTTCCTGCATTACTCATGTAAGGTACATGGATTGGCAGTTTGAAAGATCCGTTTTCGCTCAGTAGAACCGTGGCATCACTGGTTACCTGTGCATTGAACGGGATTTCGGAAAAATCAACATCCGGCAATAAACTCTTGAAAACGTCCGGTTTGATTACTGCACCTGATAAAATATGGCTTCCGATAGAACTTCCTTTTTCAATAAGTAAGATTCTGTGGTTTAAACCATTTTGTTTCAGAATGTCAGCCAAATGAATGGAAGTAGCTAAGCCCGAAGGTCCGCCTCCAATAATTAAAATATCCGTTGAAACGGCATCAGCATTACTCATTATTGTTTGTCTTTAAAATTATGATTATCATGTGTTCTCTGTTGTTTCAGGCAGCTGAGCGGTTAAACCACTTTTTGTATTGATAATACAACAACGTTAACAATATATAGTTGAGCGAAAATGCTTTGTTTCTATAAATTTATGATTTCTGTGATTCGTGGATATTCATAATATATAAAAAGACAGTCGAAGAGTCACGGGACGGTTTTCCTAGGGAGTGATGAAAATACGCTCCTGAGTGTCTCACTGCCACTCCTGAGTAATCCGGCAGCACTAATTAGTGGTAGATCGGCACTTCCTACTGTTGGACAGACACTCGGGAGTGATAAAATGACACTCCTGAGTGTCTCACCGCCACTACTGAGTGATCTGCCAGCACTCAGTAGTGCTAAACTGACACTCCAGACTGTTGAAGAGGCACTCGGGAGTGATAGAAAGATACTCCTGAGTAATCATGCATCACTCAGTAGTGCAAAACTGGCACTCCCGACTGTTGAAGAGATACTTTCGAATGTTACACCAGCACTGATTAGATTAGGCATAAAAAAAAGAGTTGTACAAATATAACCTTGTACAACTCCATTCTTTAAGTCCCCTTTAGGGGATTGAGGGGTCTAGTATTCCGCAGGCATTTTCAGCACTTCGTCGTATGTAAACACCGGACCGTCTTTACACACATAGGTTTTACCAACGGTGCAATGTCCACATTTACCTACGCCACATTTCATGCGGTTTTCGAGCGTGGTGTAGATATTTGAATTATCAAAACCATTTTTACCCAGGATAGGCATCCCCATTTTAATCAGGATTGGAGGACCGGCAACAATAGCTACCGAGTTTTCGCTTTTTGGTGGGTTTTGTTCCAGAATAGTTGGAACGAAACCTACCAGTCCTTTCCAGTCGGGAGTTTCGCCACCCGGATCGACAGTAACAAAGAGTTTTACGTCGCCACGGTTTTTCCATTCTTCCAGTTCTTCTTTGTACACCAAGTCATTCACCGTGCGGGCGCCGTAATAAATGGAAATTTCGCCGAACTTATCCCGTTGGTCGAGCAAGTTCCAGATCACGCAACGCAATGGCGGAAGTCCGATACCACCGGTAACGAAAACGATGTTTTTGCCATACCATTCTTCGATAGGGAAAGTATTACCAAACGGTCCACGCAGTCCGATAATGTCATTCAGCTCGCAGTTGGCCAATGCTTTGGTGACACGTCCACTGCTGCGAAAAGTACACTCAACATAACCATCTCGGGTGGGAGGGGAGGCAATACAAAACGTACTTTCGCCTTCGCCAAACACGCCATACTCGGCAAATTGTCCGGCTTTGAACGAGAATTGCGCAGCATCCTTTTCATCAACAAATTCCAACCGGTACGTTTGAACAAGCGGTGCTTCATCAATGATGTTGGCAATGCGCATTTTATAAGGGATATATTGATTTGTCATAATTCATAATTTGAAATTCATAATTCATAATTTTCGATTCTCTGCACAAAACACTTAATTTATAATTGTGCATTATGCATTATTAATTATGCATTTATTTTGTTACGCTTAATATGTTTTCAAAAATATTCAAATGTGCCGGACAAACGCGGATACACCGTCCACAGCCCACACAACTTACGATACCCAAGTTTTCTACCGAATATTTGAATTTGTGCATCAAGCGCTGGCGGCGACGTTCGGTTTGGTTGGTACGTGGATTGTGTCCCGAGTTATGTTTGGTAAACAGTCCGAAACCACACGCATCCCAGCAACGAAGGCGTTTTCCATTGTTTTGTGTCCCTTCATCCTGAATGTCGAAGCAGGTACAGGTTGGGCACGCAAATGCGCAGGCTCCGCAACCGAAGCAACCCATCGATTCGTTTTTCCATTCGGCGCTATCGTAAGCCGTTTTAATGCGTTCTTTTATTTCGTCCATCGAGAATACGGCAGTGAGTTTTGCCAGAAATTCTTCTTTGCTTTTTTCTTCGCCCGGGGTGAATAAGGATGCTGAAGTTTCAATGGCGGCTTTGCCTTTACCGGTCATTACTTCCACGTATACCTCTTCGCCCATCAGGGTCAGCAATACATCGCTTCCGGCTGTGCTTCCCGGATTCAGATCTACCGAAGTACAGAAACAAGCCTCATCGGCTTTGGCACAACTGATAGCTATCAGGGTGGTTTTGTCTTTGCGGGCAGCAAAATATGTATCGGGATTTTCTCTGAGGAAAAATTCTGTCAGGTAATTGAAGGCCGAAGCGTCGCATGGACGAAGTCCCCAAACCACTGTTTCGGGAATATTCTGCAGATTGTTGGTTATTTCAATGCCGTCGTCATTTTTTGTGAATGAAAACAACTCTTCCACTTTAGGGAAAACTACCGATTTTGCCGAAAATCCGGTCTGTATATAATCGGTTGCCACCTGGCTGTATGATTGAACTGCTTCGAAGAATACCTTTCCGCTTTTTTTCAATACCGGAGCTATCACCACTTTGCCTGACTTGATCAGTTGGTCGAAAAATGCAGGTATATTGGTCGATTTTATATTATAAATGTTCATGTTTTTTAATTTTACCCCTAAATCCCCTAAATCCCCTAAAGGGGACTTTAAGAACCCCCTTTAGGGAGCAGGGGGTCTGTCATTATTTTATAAATTGTTCTTTATCTCCCGGTTTAAATGTGTTCAACGCATAACCGCTTTTGCACGAAAAGCCTGTTTTTGCTCCAAATTCAGCTTCAATATCTTTATTCATTTGAGCGGTAAGTAAATGAACCGGAATTCCTACCGGACAAATTCGTCCGCATTCGCCACAGTTGATGCAACGTCCAACCAGATGCATGGCGCGCATGGTGTGCCATTCCAGGTTGCCGGTAGTTTCGGACGAAACCTTGATCCATTGCGGTTGGTTGCTTTCCACCGTGCACGAAGGACAATAGCACATTGGGCAAACGGCACGGCAGGCGTAACATTTCACGCAAGTCGAAAATTGTTCGCTCCAGTATTGCCAGCGTTCGTCACGCGGTAATGAATTTAAATGTTCGAGCAGTTTTTTGTCTTCTTCGGTATATTCAGGGAAATTGGCCTGGACATATGCTTCCACTTCGTCCATATTCTCAAAAACAACCACTTCGTTTTGAGCATTAACCGTGATAACTGTTTTTGCGATATCGCCCAGTTGATTTTCTGAAGTAAGTTGTACCAACGAACGTAACGTGGCTACATTGCCCAGAATACCTACTTTCTTTGCTCGTTTTACTTCGATTTTATGAAGATAAACAGCCAGGTTTCCTTTGCATTCAGGGGTGAAAATGAGTCGTTCCACTTGCGAAGCAACGGTCATGAAGCACGGTACGGGTTGCTTGTTCAGGGCATTTTGAAACCCGATCATCAGGTTTATCGTTCCGTTTTCGAACAATTCGGCTACTTTATTTTGCAATTGCTTCATTGTGTAATCGGTTGAATGTTTCTAAATCAAGATTTTTAAATTCGGTAAAAGCCCCTTTGGCACGAATTTTTTCTGTTGTTTCGTTTACCAGTCCGGCCCATTTGGTTCCTTCTGCTGCCGATACCCACGAGAAAGTGATGCGATCTGTATCAAATCCCATAAAATCGAGCAGGGAACGAAAGACGATCCAACGGCGACGGGCATGAAAATTACCGGAAGTGTAGTGGCAATCGTTAGGGTGGCAACCCGAAACAATAATGCCGTCGGCACCATTTTCAAACGCTTTCATCAGCAACATAAAATCAATACGTCCCGTACACGGAAAGCGGATAATGCTCACGTTGGTAGCGTATTTGGTTCGGCTTGTTCCGGCAAGGTCGGCTCCGGCGTAAGTACACCAGTTGCAGACAAAAGCCACTATTTTTGGTTCAAAATCCATGTTGATATGTTTTATACTTTTATTCTTCAATTATTCTTCAATTTCCTTTTTTCGTTTTTCTTCGAGTTGCTTTGCATTCAGTTTTGAAACGACTTTTTTACCGGTTTTTTCTTCAATTTCTTTACGTGTATTTCCAGCAATAGTTCCACCTTGTTTAGCTATTTTCCGACTATCCTCAAAGGTTTCAGGATTTTTCTCTTTCGAAATTTCGGTTGTTGTGGCTTCGGCAAGCATATTTAGCACCAAT
>DATFAW010000350.1:0-4841 GCA_035254165.1 Paludibacter sp. | reverse complement strand
CCGCCATAACGGCCGGCGGCAACAATACCAACACTACACGGAGCGGACGTGGACGAGCAGGAATGGGTGGTCCAAGCGGTGGGATAACCCAGACCCAGAACATGGGAGTAAATAACAGCTCGACATTGAGCTCTGCATTAAAGATAGGTGGCGATGCATCATTCAATCATTCTACCAACGAATCAATTACTGAAAACAATAAAGAAAGTTATCTTTTAGGTTCAAAATATACCGACCATTCCAACAATAATTCAAATCCCGAAAATTATTCTGCCAACTTACGATTGGAAGCCGAATGGAAACCCGATACCCTGAACACGATTTTATTTCAACCTACTATCGGTTATAACCGTTCGTTTTCTAACAGTAGCAACACTTATTCGTACCTCACCGGCACCGACACTACCACGGTGGGAAGCTCCAGCAATGTTGGCAATGGTACCTCGCTGAATGCAAACCTGAATGTCATTTTCAGTCATAAGTTTGCCTCGAAAAAAGGGCGTACCTTAACTACAAACTTGCAAACAGGAGTTTCACAAGCAAACAACGAAAGCTATAATTTTTCCAATAAAACCACAGCCGGTGTACCCACATCTATAAATCAATACACTAAAAATAACTCGGATCAATACAATCTCAGTTTACGTATGTCGTATGTAGAACCGCTTTGGAATGAAAAGAATCTATTGGAAACAGCCATTGCAGCACGGATGACAAACAGTACATCGGAGAAAGACCAATACAATAAAGATCCCCTTAGCAACAATTATACACTTAAAGACAGTACGTACAGCAATAATTTTGAAAATCATTTTTACAGCGAAACCGTGGAGATGAACTTCCGCCACGTAGAAAAACTGTGGAACTTCATGTTGGGAGCTAAAGCCGAACCTTCACAAACAATCAGCAACACAACCTATGGAGATGGTGCTGTGCGTGATATTCCGGCATTACATGTTGTCAACTTCTCGCCTACCTCCCGCTTTCAATACAATTTCAAAAAGAAAAAGTTTATGCGTATCGATTACCGGGGGCAAACATCGCAACCAAGCATCAGCCAGATGCAACCGGTTAAAAACAACTCGAATCTAATGAATGAAATAGTGGGTAACCCGAACTTAAACCCAGCATTCAGCCATAATTTCCGGATCATGTATTCCGCTTTCAATGATGTTAGTTTTTCTTCTTTCAATGCTTTCCTGAATGTTCAGGCTACCAAGGATGCTCTCGTTACCAATAGTGTATACGATGAGACAGGGAAACAATACAGCCAAACCGTAAATGCGAGTTCAACGCCTTACAATATCAATGGGAATGTTATGTTCAATACACCAATTATTCAAAAAAGATTGCATTTCAATACCAGTACATCGTTTGGCCTGGATCAACGTTACGGTTATTCGTCAAAGAATCTGAATTCTCAAACAATAGATACAGGCAATCTTCCACTTGGCACTTTAAGCGATACACGTAGGTACAATGCCGGCGAAGCACTATCGCTCACCTTTACGCAAGATGTGATTGAAATCGGTATCAGAGGAAGTTTCAGGTACTCAAACACGTTGAACAATTTAAATCCGGTGGTGGCAATAACTAAAGACTGGACCGGATCCGGGAATATCGTTTTACATTTGCCTTACAACATCAATTTCGGAAGCGATTTGAATTACTCAACCTTGCAGGGTTATTCCACTACCAATCAAAACCAACTAATCTGGAACGGATATATCGATAAATCCTTATTTAACAACAAAGGGGTCATATCATTAAGGGTGAACGATATTCTTCATCAGCAATTAAATTACCGGCAAACAATTGGCGATAACTATATTCAATACAGTAAATTCAATACACTCACAACTTATTTCCTTGTGAGCTTCGCCTACAAAATAAACAAGTTCAACGGAGCTAAGAATCCGGCTGCTGACGACAGACGACGTTTCGAACGATTCGGCCCCGGAGGTGATCATCCACACCCACCGGGTGGAGGCAATGACGGACCACCAAGATTTTAAATACAAAACTCCCCGAAAATTCAAGGATTTTCGGGGAGTTTTGTATTTATTCATTTCAATAAGTTTTCGAGTGCTCTTTCAGTGCCTGGATAAGTAAATTGAAAACCGGCTTCCAAAAGCCGCTTAGGCAGCACATTAACACTATTCAGAATAAGATCCGGTTCCGTGCCTACCAATTTTGCACCTAGCCGGATAGCAAATTCAGGTGCCGGAATGCCAAATGGTATGTGAAGCGTATGGCGTATAAATTGCATAAACCGCTTGTTTGAAATTGGATTGGGAGAACTACAATTTATCACTTTGCTCAACGATTCATTTTCTAACAAAAACAACAAAATCCTATAATAATCTTCCACGTGAATCCAACTGAAAATTTGCTCTCCATCGGCCTGCTTCCCTCCTAGCCCAAATCGACTCAGCAAAACCAACGGACGTAATGCACCACCATTTTTACCTAACACAACCGAAGTGCGTAAAGCAACCTGACGGGTTTTAGGCAAGTGGAATGCAAAAAAAGTTTTCTCCCATTGAGTCACCACTTCCGCCAGGAAATCATTACCCAACTCAGTTTCATCTTCAGTCATCGAATGGTCAACGGATGGTTTATAAATTCCGGTAGCACTGGCATTAATCCATAATTTTGGAGGATCTTCGCAAGCTAAAACTGCATTTCCCAACCATAAGGTCGTATTAATCCGTGATTCAACAATCGTTCTTCTATTTTCTTCATTATGTGGACAATTAATCGATTTGCCCGCTAGATTTACTACCAATTCAGCTCCTTCAAGTGCTTCAATTAATTCTATTGGTTTCCACGAAACATGTTCCGCTGCTCTCGAAACTATCAGTACACGATAACCGCTTTCTTTAAAACGTCTGGCGATATAGGTACCAACAAATCCGGTCCCTCCGGCAATAACAACTTTTCTCATAGACATTTCTGAACGTAATTTTACAATTAACAACGACTTTATGTAAGCTATATAACAAAAAATCCTCTGCAAAAGTTGCAGAGGATTTTTTGTTATATAGAATTTCTAATTGACTATTCGTGCGCACCCATTTTCAACATAGCAACTTCACGTTCGCTCAAGAAACGATATTTCCCACGTGGAAGTTGTTTCTTTGTTAATCCGGCAAAGAACACACGATCCAGACGAATAATTTTATAACCTAACTTTTCGAAAATACGACGAACAACGCGGTTTTGACCTGAGTGAATTTCAATGCCAACTTGTTTTAAATCGCCTTCTTTCACAAACTCAAGTGCATCAGCTGCAATTGTCAGATCATCCAACGGCACACCGGCCAGGATTGTTTCAAAATCGGCTTTTTCAAGCGGTTTATCAAGCGTGGCGTGATAGATTTTTTTCTTATCGTATTTTGGATGAGTCAATTTTGAGGCTAAATCACCATCGTTTGTCAAAAGTAAAACACCGGTGGTATTTCTGTCCAATCGACCAACAGGATAAATACGTTCGCTGCAAGCATTCTTCACTAAATCAAGCACAGTCAAACGATCATGTGTATCTTCCGACGTTGTTACGCAATCTTTTGGTTTATTAAGCAACAAATAAACTTTACGTTCAGAACGAACTGTTTGTTCGTGAAACATAACTTTATCTGTAAGCAATACCTTCACACCCATTTCAGTAACGATTTCACCATTTACCGAAATCACACCTGCCTGGATATATTCATCAGCCTCACGACGTGAACAGATTCCGGCATTAGCCAAAAATTTATTTAAGCGTATTGGTTTTGTAGGGTCAACAATTGTTTTTTTAAACTCAAGTTGTTTTTTATTGCTGTATTTTGAGTTTGGATCGTAGTTATCATCAGCTCTGCGAGCAGCAGGTTTACGGAAAGTAACCCCATCCTTTTTATTATCATAACGTGTTTCAACAAATTCTGATTTTTGTCCTTCAGATGGTTTTCTGAAACTTAACTTACCTTCGCGTGGTTCATCATCCGAAGTGGTATTATAACTTCTTCCATATGCTTTTTCACCATTGCTATCAACACGATCTTCCCATGGTTTTGGTTTGCTATCGCGGTTTTCCCAAGGTTTTTTAGGACCACCAAATGATGGGCGACCGCCTTCACGGTTTTCGTATGGTTTGCGATCGCCATATGCGGGTTTATCGCCACGGCTTTCCCAAGGTTTGCGGTCACCAGCTGGTTTGTTGTCGCGATTTTCCCAAGGTTTTTTAGGCCCACTAAATGATGGACGACTACCTTCACGGTTTTCGTATGGTTTGCGATCGCCATAAGCAGGTTTATCGCCACGGCTTTCGAATGATCTTTTTTCTCCAAATGAAGGACGACCACCTTCGCGGTTTTCGTAAGGTTTACGATCGCCATATGCGGGTCTATCACTGCTACTGTGGAACGATTTCTTTTCGCCAAAAGCTGGACGGCTGTCACTACTTCCAAATGGTTTGCGGTCGCCATAAGCAGGTTTGCTATCGCCACTACCATAAGTTTTTTTGTCGCCATAGGCAGGACGGCTGTCATCTTTTTTCTTATAATCCGAAGTTCCGGATCTACGGTTATCATCATGAGCTGGTCTGTCAGAACCAGATTTTGCTGCTCCACGTGAGCCTTTCAATATCGATTTCACATCGCGTTTCTCAAACGGTCTACCATCACGGCCGGCACCTGAGTTCGAATTTCCTTTCGAATTTCCTTGCCATTTTTCATTGTTTGTCTTCATTCAAATTTTTATAAGTGTATTTGGGGCACAAAGGTCGTAAAAATTCCCGAATAAACCGCACATTTTTAGCTCAAAAGCAAGTTTATTCCGAAAAAAATCATTTTATTATT
>DATFAW010000349.1:0-9858 GCA_035254165.1 Paludibacter sp. | reverse complement strand
CTATTTCAATCGTAACAATTTAAATGCCAGTATGTTTACCAAGCGTATATTGTTTACCGAAATACTAGTTAAATTCACAAATTCAAACACTATATTCGTAAATTAATCTGAATA
Source organism: Paludibacter sp. (assembly GCA_035254165.1). Classification (GTDB taxonomy): domain Bacteria; phylum Bacteroidota; class Bacteroidia; order Bacteroidales; family Paludibacteraceae; genus Paludibacter. The sequence goes on along the minus strand of DATFAW010000349.1, from coordinate 9,744 downwards.
ACACATATTTAATTGGGGAACTATTGGATAAACGCCGGAGAAATAGAATAGTTCTTAATTGTTGATAAATAAAAACACAAACCCAAAAACCTTCGGGTTTGTGCCTTTTTATTTATCTGTTTAGATTTATTCTGCCAAATCTATAGCATAATAAGCTACTTTACCATTTGGATAGACTCCGGCAATATAAAGTGGTTTTTCTTGCTCACCATTATTTATCGCAGCATCGAAAGCAGACTGGACATCATCTGCCGTGCGAACAGCTTGATTGTTAACCTTAAGAATAATAAATCCCGGTTTAACACCCTGGTCAGCCAATTTACCTTTCGAAAGCGATTTTATTTCAATACCATAATCCAACCCTAATTTATCTTTGATTTTAGCATCAACTTCTTTAAATGTAGCACCTAACACTTCTTTGCTGTCTTGCGAAGACACAACTCCGTAATTTCCCAGCGTGTTTTTTAGCTCAACATTCAGCTTTTCTTCAGAATCGCCTCTTACAACAGTTACAGTTACTTTATCACCGGGACGGTAGCGACCAATTTGCTCTCGCACTTCGGCTGACGATTTTACAGGCACCCCATTTACGTTATTAATAATATCTCCTTTTTTCATACCGGCACTTTTTGCAGCACTTTGAGCATCAACATCTTTTACATAAGCACCTTCCAGTGTTTTTAATTTTTGCTCTTTAGCCAGATCACTGTCAATATCGCCAATTCTCACTCCCAACATTGCACGTTGCACCACACCGTACTTACGAATATCAGAAACTACTTTTTGGACAATACTTACCGGAACTGCAAAAGCATAACCGGCATACGAACCTGTTTGCGAAGCAATGGCTGCATTGATACCCACCAATTCACCACGCGTATTAACCAGTGCACCACCACTATTGCCCGGATTCACAGCTGCATCGGTTTGAATAAACGACTCGATAGGCATTTTGGTATTAATAATGTTGATATTACGCGCTTTCGCACTTACAATTCCTGCCGTAACCGTGGAAGTCAAGTTGAATGGATTGCCGACAGCCAACACCCACTCACCCACTTTCAGCGAGTCGGAATTACCAAAAGCAATAACCGGAAGTTTTTCGGCATCAATTTTAATCAGAGCAATATCGGTATTAGGATCACTTCCAATCACCTTTGCTTTAAATGTACGTTTATCATTCAATGTCACCTCAATATCGGAAGAGCCTTCAATAACATGATTATTCGTAACAATATAACCATCATTAGTCATTATCACACCTGAACCGACACCTTCCTGCATAGGAGTTTCTTCTTTTTGTCCACGCGGATTCTGTTGCGGACGACCGAAGAAATAATCAAAAAACGGATCATCCTGAAACCCTCCAAACCGCTGAACTTTTATAGGAGTTTTGGTCTTAACGTGTACTACAGCATGAACGGATAATTCTGCTGCAACTGTAAAGTCGGTTTCCATTGCATTGGCTGCATGCGCAAATTTGGCATACGTTACCGGAAGTTGGGTTTCCTGCGCGCCCAAGCTATCATGCTTGTGCGCAACTAAGTTGGTAGTTAGATTTGTAGCTACACTTAGCGCTACGACTAACCCGAAAAAGCCGAGCGTTTTCATTCTTTTTGTTGTATTCATATTCTTCAATTTAAATTAATAATTTGATTATATCCTAACAAATTTCATTGCGAAACATCATAGCTAAGTCAGAAATTTCATTGCGAAAATAAGCAAAAATCATTCCGTCAAATTAAACCCAACTTGATGTTTATCGATAATTAACATCTATTTTTTCAGGCTTAACGGGTATTAACGGAGACAAATTTATTCGTGAAAAAATTTGAAAAATCACAACAAAAAAAGCCACCATTTTGTCAGGTGGCTTGATTCTGATGATTGCAAGATTGTCAGTTTAAAAAAAATAATCAGCAACAATTATCAACTATTATTTCTTATAGCCATAAACAGCCAAATCACCCAGCTCTTCTTCAATACGAAGCAGTTGGTTGTATTTTGCCATACGGTCTGAACGACTTAACGAGCCGGTTTTAATCTGACCGGAATTCGTTGCAACGGCAATATCGGCAATGGTGGTATCTTCAGTTTCGCCCGAGCGGTGTGAAGTCACCGAGGTATAACCTGCACGATGCGCCATTTCGATAGCATCAAGTGTTTCGGACAAGGTACCGATTTGATTTACTTTAATCAGGATAGAGTTGGCACAACCCAAGTCAATCCCTTTTTTCAGGTAATCAACATTGGTTACAAATAAATCATCACCTACCAATTGGATTTTACTACCCAACTTATCAGTCAATAATTTCCAACCATCCCAATCTCCTTCGCTCATGCCATCCTCGATAGAATCAATCGGATACTTACTTACCAGTTCTGCCAAATAATCAGCTTGTTGAGCCGAATTACGTTTAGCACCAGTGGGTCCTTCAAATTTCGAATAGTCATAAATGCCATCTTTGTAGAACTCGGAAGCCGCGCAATCCAAACCGATTGTCACATCTTTTCCGGCTTTATAACCGGCTTTTTCGATAGCAGTAATGATCGATTCCAGAGCATCTTCGGTTCCTTTCAACGTTGGAGCAAAACCACCTTCATCGCCCACAGCTGTACTGAGATTACGGTCGTGAAGTACCTTTTTCAAAGAGTGGAATACTTCGGCACCAGTGCGCAACCCTTCTTTGAAAGAAGCAGCACCTACAGGGCGAATCATAAATTCCTGAAAAGCAATCGGAGCGTCGGAGTGCGAACCACCATTGATAATATTCATCATTGGAACCGGCAATACAAAGGTATTTGTTCCGCCAATGTAACGGTACAAAGGCAAATCCAGATAAGAGGCTGCTGCTTTGGCCACTGCCAGCGAAACGCCAAGAATAGCATTAGCCCCCAGATTCGATTTTGTTTTTGTTCCATCCAACTTGATCATCAATTTATCGATAGCACGTTGTTGCAAAGCACTGATACCAACCAATGCCGGACCAAGAATATTATTTACGTTGGCAACGGCTTTTTGAACACCTTTACCCAGATAACGGCCTTTATCACCATCGCGGAGTTCAATAGCTTCGTTTTCGCCCGTTGAAGCTCCCGAAGGAACGGCAGCACGACCTATAACGCCTGATTCTAACAATACATCAACTTCTACGGTAGGATTTCCACGCGAATCAAGTATTTCGCGGGCAACAATTTTTTCAATTTTACTCATGTTGTTTTAATTATAAGAGATTCTTTTTTAATGATTGATTTCTTACCATTATTAACGCTCTGCGGAAGAAATTGTTCGCCAGAACGAGCAGAAACACCCTGAGGTTATGTCCGAAAAAATGTTGTACTTTTGCCCTTGGTTTATTAAACAAAAACAGTAAAGAAAACGATATGAAAAGAGTAATCCTAATAGCATTGGTCGGCATAACCATCTCTGCATGCGCCCAACTGCAAAAAGTCGCATCACAAATTGCTACAAATACAAACATTACCGGTTCAAAAGTAACGAATGCCGAAAATATCTCAGGTCTGAAAAGCTCACTCAACATAGGAATAGAACAAGCGGTTTCGAGTCTTGGCGTAGAAAATGGGTTTTACAAAGATGCAGCTTTAAAACTATTGCTGCCACCCGAAGCACAATCGATTGTGAAGAATGCAAAACTCATTCCCGGTGGACAGGCATTGGTCGACAAAGCCGTACTTTCGCTCAACCGCTCGGCCGAAGACGCTGTAAAAGAAGCTACGCCGATATTTAAAACGGCTATCGTCAACATGAGCATTACCGACGCAATGGGTATCTTGTTTGGAAGCAACAACGCTGCCACCGAGTATCTGCGCCGCACCACCTACGCACAACTAAAAGCCGCCTTTGCCCCCAAAGTGAGAGCATCGCTCGACAAGCCATTAGTAGCCAACGTTTCTACGACCAAAACATGGAACTCACTCACATCGGGTTATAACTCGGTAGCCAAAAGTATGACAGGATCCATCGCCGGCATGAAAACAGTGAACGTAGATTTGGAAAACTACGTGACCGAAAAAGCATTGGATGCACTGTTTATCAAAGTTGCTGCCGAAGAGAGCGCTATTCGTACAAACCCTGCAGCCCGCGTAAACGACATCCTGAAAAAAGTCTTCGGACAGTTGGATAAGAAATAAATTAAATTCTTCAAAAGTCTGTTTCAAAAGTCTTTTTGAACGCAAACAGCACAAATCAACACAATTTTATTTAGATAACAATCAAGCAATTAGAATGAAATACAAATAATTATTTGCAAAAATCTATGTTGTTTGTGTGTTTATTATAAGCTCATAAAGTATATTCAATTTCCAACCTTTTTGCCCGCTCAGTAATGACATCAACATATTCTGACTTCATTGTTTCAGACAAAAAACTGATTTTAATAAATTCAAACCAACGAGGAATAGCTTTGACAAATTTCGAAAAAATCCGCTCTATACTTTTCTCATCCAAACCATTCAACGCAAATGCCTGTTGAAAATCAGTTCTTTTCAACTTCCGTTTTTTCCCACTTAAAGTCAATGCTAATTCCTCTTTATCTGCAGGATTCACTAAAATTGTGGCAACCATATCATAAGCAGGCATTAAGGTAAATCCTTTTTCGGAAGTTTTCAATAATGAAAAGTTTTTTAAATGCATGTCGGCATTTCCCGTTAGAAAAGAAAATACTATCTGCTCATAAAAAACAATCTCATCCAATACAGGATTGATTGAATATTTTAGTATTGTTTTGGCAATATTCTCGTACGACGAATGATATTTATGTTCTGTCAACCGCTCAGTGAGCTGACACATATCTTCCATTGGAATTTTCTCAAAACCATTTCTATCAAGCCGTTTAGTAATATAGGCCAAACTCCCCGATTTTAAGTGGATTAAACTATGTGGAACTGTAGGAATTTTAGCTAACTCCGCTAAATGCATTGTCAAATCTTCTACTTCCGGCAAATGTATATAATCAGCAGTCTGTGGTTTAAGGATGTAACCTCCCCATAAACCAACAATCGTAAACCGTTTATTTTCCTTTGGCTTCGAAGGCAAAATTTCCAACGACAATTTTGCCTGAACACCCGTTACAGAGATTTGACTTCGAATAATTTCTGTTGCCAATGATTGCATTTCGTCATCCGAATAAGGGAGTTCGGGTGCAACAGCACTTCCAAATATTTTCCTACTACAAGAAGCGTGAAAGTCTGTTTCACCTCCCAACAGAGGCTTATAGCAATATAAACATTGTTTCATTGTTCGTCTCCTTCCTCTTCTATTCGTTCTACACTGACGGCACCCAAACAGTCTTTACAGCAAGTAAGAAGTAATTCCATCCGGTCATAAGGGTTGATTTTCCAATTTCGTTGCGCTATTTCAAGCAACCAACCTTCCGGTATCAAACCATCAAAAAAAGGAAACAAAACGGAACTTTTATAAGCTTCCAATCTCAATGGAAATGTCAAACTAACCGGTTCACTTGTTGACATGGAAACATAGTCAGCATCATAACAAAACTCAAAACCATTGTCGGTTTGAGTTATCACCCCAACCCTTTTATTGTATAGCTTTACTTCACCGTGCTTCATAATTCAGTAGTTTTTCACGGTTTATTTCTGTTGGTGACAATTCGTGTCCAAAAAGCCTCAACACCTGATTCACCTTATCAATACGCAAAGTCGTTTTCCCTTGTTCCAATTCGCGAACGAAGCGTAAGCCGACACCGGCTTTTTCTGCTAAATCCTGCTGGGTTAGGTTCGTTTGCTTTCGTTTTTCTTTTATAAATACAGATAGTTCCATAATTTATTTCAATAATATACCCGATAAGGTATAAAATCAACTGACTTATTGACATTATACCCTATCGGGTGCAAATATATACATTTATCTCAATAATATACCCGAAAGGGTGTAATATTACTCATAAACATCAAGAATACTTAAAAGAAAGTCTTATTCCCCTTTAGAGCTTGTCCGTCAACTGACGGAGACCAGGGGCCTTTCATTCAAACTCCACCACCGTAACACCCGCACCGCCAAACTGGATATGTTCGTCGCGATACGTGCGGACTCCGTTCACCGTGCCAAGGTACTGGCGGATCATCTGCCGCAACGCACCGGTTCCGGTTCCATGCAGAATGCGTACGGAAGCCACACCAACCATCACGGCATCATCAATAAAGTACATCACAGCTTGCAGCGCTTCGTCGCCACGCATACCCCGCACGTCAATTTCAGACTTAAAGGTAAGTTTTCGTTGGCGCACTTCATCAGTAGCCGCATTGCCCAACGATTCAAATTTATGCTTCTCTTTCTTCAGCTGATTATTGCTGATAGGTTCCAGTTTGGTCAGTTTCACAGTCGATTTCAGGTTCCCGAATGCCACCAACGCCTGTTTATCCTGCATTTCGATAATCGTTCCGGTAGCCGTTTGCCCTTTCAGGCGAACGTTGGAACCCACCTTCAACTCTGACCTCTCCCCAGCCCTCTCCAAAGGAGAGGGAGATACTCGTTCCACATTCTTTTTAGAAATTTGCAAGTTAGGCTTCTTCAAGCCCCCTTTAGGGGGTTGGGGGTCTGCTATTTTCGCCTTAAAATCATCCAGTTCCTTGCGCACCAAACGTGTCCGTTCCTTTTCGGCATCAGCTTCTTTTATCTGGCGAATGGTATTCTCGATCTTTGCATTGGCTTCACTCAACAGATTTTTAGCTTCATCCTTGGCTTTGTTGGTAATCTCTTTTCGCTGCTTATCAATACCGGCCATTTCAGTTTCATACTTAGCCAGTGTTTCTTCCAGCTTCTTTTCCTTTTGGCGGATTTGCTGGCGTTTATTTTCCCAATAGCGTTTGTCGCGCACAATATCCTGCAAGTGCTTGTCGTAATCGAGATGTTCCGCTCCTACTTTCTCAGCAGCTTCGGCAATCAAATCTTCGGGCAATCCAATTTTGCGGGCAATTTCCACAGCAAACGAACTACCGGGATTGCCAATACTCAGTTGAAATAGCGGTTGCAGGTGCTGACGGTCGTACAACATCGCACCATTTACAATTCCATCGGCATCTTCGGCATAGTGTTTCAGGTTGGTATAGTGAGTCGTAATCACGCCAAAAGCCAGATTGCGGTTGAATCGTTCCAGCGTAGCTTCGGCAATGGCGCCGCCAATCTGCGGTTCGGTTCCGGTTCCAAATTCGTCGATAAGCAACAGTGTTTTCGGACTACTATTCCGGATAAAAAATTTCATGTTCAGCAAATGCGAACTGTATGTAGAAAGGTCGTTTTCGATGGATTGCTCATCTCCTATATCAATAAACAGCCGCTCGAAAATACCGGCGCGACTGCTATCGTGAAGCGGAACCAGCAAACCACATTGAAGCATATATTGCAGCAACACCACCGTTTTCAGGCAAACCGATTTACCACCAGCATTGGGACCGGAAATCAGCAAAATACGTTGTTTTTCGTTCAGGACAATGTCCAACGGCACAATTTCTTTTCCTTGCTTTTTGAGCGACAAGAACAAAAGCGGATGAACGGCTTTTGCCCATTCCAGCTGACAACAATCGTCGACACGCGGCTTGATGGCCTTTATCTCGATGGCAAAAAGCGCTTTCGCACGCAGAAAATCAATCTGGCCGAGGAAATATTGCGAAGCAAAAATGGATTCGGTGTGCGGACGTACAAAGTTGGTAAATTCCAACAGGATGCGCATAATTTCGCGGCGCTCCTCGCCTTCCAACTCCCGCAAGCGGTTGTTGGCTTCCACCACTTGTTGTGGTTCAATAAAAACCGTTTTGCCTGTAGCCGACTCGTCGTGCACAATACCGTTTACCTTGCGCTTAAAAGCGGGCGACACAGGAATCACCAACCGGCCTTCGCGCATGGTGGGTGCTACGTCTTTTTCCACATAGCCATCGGCTTGTGCCTGGCGCAGAATGGAGTTCAACGTTCGGGATATGGAGCTTTGCACCTGAAAAACATCTTTCCGGATGCGTGCCAATTCGTTAGACGCATTGTCTTTCACTTTTCCAAACTTATTCAGGATGCCATCAATCCGATTAATGATAAGCGGAAAAGTCTCTATGCCGCTGACCAATTCAAACAAATGCGGATACACTTCCGCTTCGTGTTTGGTGAGAAATGCCACCAACCGACGTACAGCTTCCAACGCCCGGCGGAGGTCAAACACTTCCAGTTCGTCCAGGAACAAACCTTCCACCCGCACCCGCGACAAAGCCGGACGAACATCGTAAAAGTCACCAATCGGCAGTTCATCGCTATCGGTAGTCAGCACGCGCAGCATTTCATCCGTTTGGCTCAGCAAGCGCATGACTTCGGCATAATCCGACGAGAATTGTATTTCATCTACTTTTTCGGCACCCAACGTGCTCACACATTTGTCTTTCAACAATTGGCGAATGGTGGTAAAAGCTATTTTTTGTTCAATATGTTCTGGATATAACATAGATGACCCCTAGCCCCTAAAGGGGGACTTTTAGTTAGTTTGTTGTTTTAAAATTGCGGTAATTTTCAATCAAGTGATATTTTCAACAAAAATTCCCTCAAATGCAAATGTTTAATTCCCTGATTATCACTCTCGCGATAAAACTCATCAAGACTCACCACATATTTGGGATAATTATCATGAATTGCTTGTAAATTACCAAATTCACGCTTCTGAGTATTTTCATCCGAAATTAAATAAGTTGCTTGTACATATACTTTTTTTCCCTGTTTCACACCCACGAAATCAATTTCCAGATTATCTTTTTTCCCAACAAAAACATCATACTGCAGATTTTTTAAATGGAGAAATACAGCATTCTCAATTAGCTTGTGAATATCTCGCTGTAAACTAAATCCGATTTGACAATTTCGCAAACCTATATCTTCGAAAAAATACTTTTCTCCGATTTCAAATTTCTTTAATCCATTTATATCAATTCTTCCAACTTTATTAATGATATAAGCATTACCTAATGAACGCAAATAACTAATTACCTGATTAGTGTTCATATCTGTCCGTTGTGACTTCAGGTATTTGCTAATGTTGTTTGCCGAAAACAAATTTCCGACATTATCAGCCGCATAATGTAGCAATGTTTCTAAAAAATCGATATTGCGAATATTTTCCCGCTGAACAACATCCTTCAACAAAATAGTTGAATATACATTACGCAAGTACTCAAATGCATAATCATCATTCAATGAAAGATTTGACAAATAAGGCAACCCTCCATAAGTCAGGTAATTCATCAAAGTTTGATTACTATCTTCCAGCTTATGAAAAACAAGAAACTCTGAATAGCTCAAACTATGAATATGAAATTCAATATATCTGCCTGATAGATAGGTAGACAGTTCAGAAGAAAGCATTTTTGCATTGCTGCCTGTTACAAATATGTCGCAAGTATTTTTTGATTGCAAGCTACGCAAAACATGCTCAAAACCAACAACATCCTGAACTTCATCAATAAATAAATAATTCTCAACTTCGGGGTTAAATTTATCTTTCAAATAATCAAATAAATCAACATCATTTTTTATTTGACGAAATTCCTCATATTCCAGATTAATGAATATAATGTTTGCAGTTGGAGAAGTGGCTTTGATCTCAGCCATTAACTGCATCAAAATATAGCTCTTCCCTACTCTACGTTGACCTGTAAGTACTTTGATAATACCTTTTCCAATAAAAGGAGTTATTCGGGCAGTATAAATCGGACGATTAATTACCTTCATCATAT
>DATFAW010000348.1:0-11202 GCA_035254165.1 Paludibacter sp. | reverse complement strand
CGCCCAGCAACTTGCTAAAGTCTTTTTCAAAACCCGCATCCCGGCTTTTCAATAATTTGTCACTTTCAATCACTTTCCCCAACGTGCTATAAATTTGTTCGTCCACACTTGCACGGGTAGCCTCAAAGTTTGCCTGATTATATTTAATCTGGGCTTTAGCCGATTTTATATTCCCCTGATTCCGATTCAGGAAAGGCAGGTCGATGCCAAATCCCAACGTCGTGAGGTTATTGATATAACTTCCCTGTTGGTCGTAACCCAACTGAATAGTCAGATCAGGAACTGCCAACGCTTTTTGCAAGCTATAGTTCTGGGTACTTAAATCAGTATTGAGTTTCGCAATTTTCAAATCTGGACGGGTAGCATAAGCCGAATCAATAATAGCCGAAAGGGTATATTTCTGAGGATTAAGATTCGCTAAAGCCGCATTATCTACATTCGGAACCACATAAACATTCTTTGTTTGCAGCAATAAGCGCATCTCGCTCTGTACATCGTTAATCTGCATTTTCAACTCATTATATTCGTTTTGCACACTGTACAACTGGGCTTTAATACGCAGCACTTCTTTCTCCGAAATGTACCCTTTCCCACTTTGCTGAGCAAAAGCATCCGTCACACGTTGCAAAGCTGCAATTTCGGAATCGTATACGTTGGCCGATTGCAATAAAAAATGAATATTAAAGAAATCGGTACGCAGGGTATGTTTCAACGTCCGCAATAAGTCGTAAAACTGATACTCGGAAAGTGCAGCATTGGTTTGCGCTATTTTTACCTGTTTGTTATGCTTGCCTGCCAGCATAATTACCTGTGACAAACCAAGGGATAATTCACCCTCTTTTCCCATTGGGAAAAACTGTTTCGTAGCAGTTTGATACAAGGTGGTTCCAACATTTAAAGTCGGGTTAGGGAATAACTTTGCCTGAATTACCAGGGCTTTCTGGGCGTCGATGTTATAATGCTGAGCCAGCAATAGCAAGTTCTTGCGGAGAAATACGTTTTCTAAACTGTCTAATTTCAGATTCAGGGTATCGGGTTTGATCCCATAGTCTGTTTGCGATTTTGCTTCCGTTGCCAATATCAGACACAGGGCAACTGTTGCAAGCTTTATAAGTCTTTGCATTTGTTTTTTGTTAGGTTAGTAAAAGTTGAAATGAAATCATGTTGGAAAGAACTCTCTTAAAAGATTTTTGCTGCCAACTATCACATTAAGTTGATCGAAATCAATCTAATGCTGATAGTCAGGCATCCATGCTTTCGTTACAGGAGAACTAAAGTTTAGTGCATGTAAATGAAAGCAGCAGGCATTTTCAATGAAGAAAACATCTACCTAAAATCTTTTTAAATTAAGAGAATTTTTTATCTGTAATTAAACAGACAGGAGCTGTGGGGGCTTGGCAGGAACTTCTTTGTAGTAAAGATTGACCACTTTATCGTTCTTAGGAACAAAGTGAACAATATCTTTCTGAACAGCTTCAAGATCGTAAGTGACTAATGAATCGGGAAACCATTTCAGGTCAAAATGAACAACGTTTTGTTGCTGCTTGCAATTGTTATCGGTGTAAGCTTTATCGTGGAATGTATCTTTTGAAAAGCCTAAGGCATTCTCAAACAGGAACTCTATCATCGAATCGACATAATCCTGATCGTCGACGGAGTTTGTTATTTTTGAAGGAGTATAAAAGTCAATAGAATTGACGCTCAGATTCAGGGTCTGAACAACAAGAAAAACAAGTAGAAACTGGCAAGCTATATTTTTAATTATGCTTTTCATATCAAATGCAAAGGTACAATCGAATTTATGTTATAAAACAGCTATCTGATACTATTTAAAGAAATTTAAGACGTTCTTTCATAATTTACGAATAGAATGAAATACTTCTGACATGATTCAGTATACGCAAAAGTACCAATGCATATAAACTATCTGAATCAGAACCAACGGTCACTGACCGACCGCGGGTATTAGGCGGTCATGCTTTCGTCGTTATTTCAGTTCTTTCTCCATAACCTTGTCAAACCGAGTATCCATACAAACACTTAAGTCAGTCGTTATAAACTTGCCGTTATAAAACAAACTGAAAATTGTTGCTGGAGATGGTGCTGATTGAGCTTGTTCCATTGTCTCAAGTTTGATAATTTTCAGTGGTATATTTCTTTTATTTGCCGTCTCTGTCAACGAAGTATGAACATGAAATTCAGAAAATGGGCAACGATTAGAATAATAAACCACTAAACCACTTTTGTCTGGACTTTCACCAGTGATCGCAGTTTCTTTAAATTTAGGATTTTCAGCTTTATGATTTATTTTCTTTACCAACAAACTGAATCCTGAAGTCGTTTTCTCACAGGTTTCAAATCCTTGTCGTATAAGCCATTTCGTGTCACTCATAAAATGAAACTTATTCGTTCCTACTATGGTTACCAATCCATCTTTTCCTTGTGTTTTTGCATCGTCAAGTGCAAGTCGCAATAATTCTTTGGCGTATCCTTGTCCTTTGTATTGTCCTGACACCCAAAAGCAATTTATCAGTAAATAATTTGCTGCCTCAATTGGAGCCCAGCCTTTCTCAGCCGGTCCATATTCGATAAAAACTTTAGCTCTCGCATCGATTCTTCGAAAAACATATCCATTATCAAATTCTCTTTTCAGCCATTCTTTTTTTAAGTCATAGCTTTCTTTACATTTCTTGTCTGAAAAGGCACAACAAATGTGTTCTTTTTCAATGTTGGATTTGTCGAGTTTAATAATCTTTTCCATATTTTTATAATATCAGTTTTCTTTTATTCAACGACTCCGCTAGCTCAGGTCTGTGACAGCGAAGGGAATATTATTATTTTTTACGCTGAAATAAACGATTAAAAAATCCTTTTATCCCGGTTTCTTTATAGGGATCACAATTTAAATCATTAGAAACAGAATCGGGAATTGTAAAAGAAGTAAGGAATTGTTTTCTCCAACGGGCATTATCCTCGATGGCACGAAGTACATTGCCGACTATGGGCAGTGCTAATGAAGAGCCCGAACCGTTTCCACTATAAAAATGGATTTCAGGTGAAGTTGCACCTACCCAGGTTCCCACTACCAGATTGGGCGTATAAGCAATAAACCATGCATTTGTATAGTCTTGAGCCGTACCTGTTTTACCTGCCAGATCGGCACGGATAGCATACTGGTTTCTGATTCGCGTTCCCGTTCCCTGGTTGATGGCTCTTTGTAAAATGGCAGTAATCATTTCGGCAGTTTCTGCATTGAATACTTTTTCAGTTCGGGCAACCTTTCTTTGTACAGGACAGTTCCTTTGGCATCGGTAATTTTATTAATCATCACCGGTTCTGTCATTTCACCCTTATTGGCAAAAGCACCGTAGGCACGAACAACCTCATAGAGCGACAAATCAAGTGTTCCCAGGGCAATGGATGGCAAATTATCACTTGTAGTAGGAAAATGAAGCCTGTTACATGTATTGATAAGCTTCTCGCGCCCTGTTTTAAAGTACAAATCCAATGTAGGCAGGTTCATTGAGTTGGCTAAGGCATACCAAAGAGCCACAGTGCTGTCTTTTGTAAATTTATGATCGAAATTCTGTGGTTCCCAGTTTTTGTATTCAGGATATATTTTCTGAATATTTTTTAGATAGGTAGAAGGAGTAAAATTGTTCTCCAGTGCAGTAGCATACAAAAACGGCTTAAAAGCAGAAGCTATCTGACGATGAGACAGTACCATATCAAAAGGAAGTCTTCTAAAATCGTTGCCACCAATCCAGGTAATTACCGCTCCATTTTTGGGGTTGGTAATAAGCACCGAGGCATTCAGCATTTTGTAGTAATACCACAAACTGTCTCTTTTATTCATTTCTCGTGTAACGATGCCTTTCCAGTCAAATACTTCGATATTCTTTTCGTCGGAATTACCTTCACCGTTAATTTTAAGATGTTTACGATACCATCGGCTTTTTATATTGCGATTTTGAAGCTCTTTATCCAGCAATTTTTGCATACCGTACAAATGTTTATGTATGCCTTCGGTTGTTAGTTGCTGAATATGCATATTCAGGGTAGTGTATATTTTGAGCCCATCTTTTTTCAGGTCATATTCCCCGCCACCTTTCCGTTTAATATCTTCCAGAATTGCCTCCGTTTTTTTCTTTACCTGATATACAAAATAGCCCGCCGGAGCTTCTGCAGTCATGTTTTCATAGTTCAGGTTTAGTGGTAATTTACGCAAACTATCCGACACAGCCTTTGTCAGATACTTCTCTTTTTCCATCAAAGACAGAACCATATTTCTGCGTTCCAGCGAATTCTGTGGATTAAGGCGGGGATTAAAATAAGTGTTTGCTTTTAACAAACCCACTAAGACCGCCGACTCTTCTATTTTCAGTTTACGGGCAGGTTTATTGAAATACCGGTGTGAAGCAGCTTCCACTCCATACACATCTTCGCCAAAAGGGACGGAATTAAGATAAAGCAATAATACTTCATCTTTGTTGTACACTTCTTCAATACGGGCGGCAATAATTATTTCCTTTATCTTGTTCACCGGCATACTTAGTATACCATGCTTCGGGCGGCCATATAAGTTTTTGACTAACTGTTGTGTCAACGTACTTCCTCCACCGCCTGTGCTTTCGCCCCAAAGGATACTTTTAAAGAAAACACGAAAATAACTCTGAAGATCGTAGCCATTGTGGGTAAAAAAACGCTTGTCTTCAGTGGCGATCAAAGCATTTTTAAGATGATCAGGAATTTCAGCGTTGGATATATTGGTGCGATTCTCGGCAAAAAACCTCCCAATGATAACGCTATCGCTGGAAATTACCAGCGAAGCCTCTTCATTATTGATTGCTTTCAGTGCTTTCTTACCGGGTAATGGACCAAATATCCCCGAATACACTAAAAAAAACAACAATACGCATAAAAGCAGTATTGAAGACAGGAAAGCCAAAAAGTATTTCAGTATTTTTTTTAAAAGCACTGTTTTCGAAAACTTCATATTTCAAATTCTTTAAATGATCTGTCTCAACTGAAACAATGTTTTACTTCAATAGTTCCCCCCTCTTCGTCCAAGTGGGTTATTGGCTGTATTTTGGATTCCAGTATTCTTAATCCTTTTCAAAGTTGTCATGAACCATTTCAATCTTTTGGCAACATGTAAGGTCAGGAATACAAATAAAATAAGTGTTAGTTTGTCGTGTATTTCAAGAAAAAATTTTCGAGTTGTTTCGTCATTTACAGTTAAATCAATAATCCATGGTAAATAACCAGTAATAGCGACAAAGATAAAAACTGTCGTTAATATAAATACTTGCTTGTTTTTCGCTATAAGATTTTTTGTTATGATTGTTTTATACCAAGTCCAATGCTGTACAATATGAAAAATTATAAATACAGACAGGAGTAAAATTGAAATCTTATGAATATTCGACCATCCAGAATAGTTGACATCTAGCACCATTTTATTTAAATCTATTTTTCCATGTTGCCCCATGTGATAACTGAATTGTATAAGAAAACCGGAATAAACAGTAAGAAAGCCCGTAAAGAGTAATCCAATATTAATTAGAAAACGGTTATACGGATTTTTCTTTTGAGATTTTTCTACGTGGATGTTAGTTGAAACCTTAGTTATTGCCTCAAATTCGCAAACTTTCATACATTTCGTACAGCCAGTGCAATTATTGCTTTTGATAATAAGTGCATGTTTATGCCAGGGCAAATTCACACGTCCAATTACATTGCTTGGGCACACTTCCATACATTTCCAACACGCTATACATTTGCTTGTATTAAGTTCAATGTATTTTGTCTTTGCATGTTTACGGTTATTTCTTCTCATTACCATATTCCCTTTTTGTCTGCAAAAATATGGTATTCGAGGTGTTCAAGACGATAACAAAAGATAAGAAATGAAGCCTATCTTTTATTTCTTATTCTAATGTTGTTTTATCCTTTTAAAGAATAATTCAGCCTTCCAGCGTTCTCAGTATAATTGCTCAATCATTTATTGCAGTCAGCGTAAAGTTATTTGGAAGAAGAACGTAAGTTATTCCGGTTTCACTGTCTAAAAATTTTACTATCCTCGGATAATCAGGATAATTTTTCTTGAAATAATAACTGGTCACACTTTTAATCAGTCAATTTGATATATGTGCATACAGCGATAAGATATATTGTCAATCACATTCAAAAGTTCGTTATCTGTGTTGTACAGTTCACGTGCTTCTTTGCTAAGGACTTGAGAAAACTCAGCACAAATTCTTCAGTCTCTGTTTTCATTACAAGTCCTCAATTTCAAAAGTCTCAGAACATTCTCATATGGTTATAGAATAATCACCCTTTTCGTAAGACACCTAACCTTTTTTCTTTTTAAAAAGAGTCCATTTTAATATCTTCTAGAATAAAAACCTTATTTTTGTGAGGGTAAAACAATCCACTTTCATACTATCAAGCCTGACAACCAAGCAAAAATGGGAAAATCAAAAAATAAAAAAAACGAGGGTGTGCTTCAGTTACTAAATAATACTGCCGGAGATATCAGAAGTCTGATTCAGGAAGCAATTACTGCCGACGAACAAAAGATTGACCGGATCACATCTTGTTTCACCAAACTACCTATCATTAAACGCAATACGATTATCCTTACACAAGGTCAGGTTTGCAAACATTTCTATTTCATTGAAACCGGTTGTGTTCGTAGTTATTATATTACCAAAGAGGGACTGGAAAAAACGCGGTTAATCATGTTCGAACATTCGCCACTGACTGTATTATCAAGCATTATTTCCCAGAAACCCACAATTGAATATCTGGAAACATTAGAAGATACGGTGTTGTATTCCATCTCTCAAGAAGATTTCTTTTTGCTACGAAAAGAAATTCCAGAATGGGATGAATTCTATCAGCGAATGTTGGTAGATGCCTTCCTGTTTCAAAACAGTAAAATTGAGGAGCTTGTAACCCTTTCGGCAAAGGAGCGCTACAAAAAACTGCTAAAAGAAAAACCACACTACATTCAACGCGTCACCAACAAAGTACTTGCTACTTACCTAGACATATCGCAAGAAACCCTGAGCCGTTTAAAGTCAAAATAGCATTTATTGATTTAGGTCAATGTATGAGAGTTTTCAGCAAACTAATTTTGTCGCAGAATTCCGACAGCATGTTATGTCACCTATAGAAGGTCGAAATAATGCTGCCAGATAGAACAAGACAAAACTCACAAAATGAAAACACTATTAAAAAGACCATCTCCTAACAGCGAACAAAGCATTAACGACAAGTTCAGTGTAAAAGAGCTAATTGAATTCGAACGATTCTGCCGCGACAATGCACAATGGGACGAAATGAAAAAATGTTTCGCCGATGATTCCAGAGTTACAATTTCTTGGTTTCAAGGTACAGGAAAAGAATTTGTTGACACATCAAGTAAGATGAATACCTATGCGCCCCACAAGATTTTCAACACTATCGTCTGGCTTAAAAATGAAAAAGCAGTATCAATCACAATGGCTACTATTCAGACTCGTGGTACGATTAACGGACACGAACTGGAATTGAATTCGGATGCCAAGCTAATTTATCGCACGCAGAAAATTGATGGAGAGTGGCAAATAATCTCCATGGACGGTATTTATGAAAAAGATGCTTTAGTTCCAGTATCGCCCAATGCAGAAATCTGTATTCCAAAGGAAGAAATTGCAAAATTCAGATCAAGTTATGCGCATTTGACCTATATGCTTAACAAAGGAGGTTATACCATCAACTCCAATCTTCCTGGGATAGATAAACCCGAGCTTGTAGATGAACTCTATGAGGCGGCCGATCAATGGCTAAATCAATAACACAACAAATATAAGAGGAATCTAGATGGGTACAATTGGTAGGTTAATCCCGGATATTATAGACGGGTTAACTACCGTTGACCATCTATTGCCATGGACAGCATTGCACGTTCAATAATTCGTATTTTTTTAAAGAAAGGCCTTGAACCATTTTCGTTTTTTTGATTTCCCATGTGATATTCAATCTGCATCAATAAGCCCGAAAACACCAGAATTAAACAAAAAAAACAATACCAGGTTTATTTTTAAGCTAAATAGCGGACTTTTCATTTGAATAATTTTTCCTTAGTGAATGTTTTTTCAATTTTGGTAAGCCATAATTTACATTTTTCATCAGATACTGATTTTACCATATTAAGGCTAATCCATCTCCTGTTTTTATAACCCAATTTCCAGAATGTTCCTCTCACTAAGGCTTTTTGTATATCATTGCCAAAAATAAATCGATACAGAATGTTCGGCGCATTCACTTTCATCCATTTATTTTTATGCAAAAATACGACAGTAAGAATCAGAGGGACGATAACAAAAGATAAGAAATGAAGCTTATCTTTTATTTCTTATTCTACTCAAAGAAACCGGAGTTACACCTAAGAATGAGGCTATATAGTGTTGTGGAATTCGTTTAATGATTTCAGGTTGATCTTTTAATAAATTTTCGTAGCGTTCCTTTGGAGAATTTGTTATTCTGGAAAGAAAAAGTTGAGCATAGTTTCTAAACCGTTGAAAAATAAAAACATAAAACCTATCTTTTAATTCGGGATAGACTGAGAAAAGCTTTTCAAAGTCATCTTTTCTAATCGAAATAATTATTGAGGGTTCAATACTTTCAATAGAAAATAAACTCGGCTTATTATTCATAAAACTGTCAATTGAAGCAACAGGCTGTCCTTCTATGAAAAACTGAAATGTAATGTCTTTTCCGTCTTTATTGAACCACTCACGTATACATCCTTTTTTTATAAAATGTACATAATTGGCTATTTCTCCGGCATTCAGTAACACGGTCTTTGATTCAATTTTTCTTTCAACGAAAATACTCCCGAACTTGTCCCAGTTTCCGTTATCCTCTTTTATTTTTTCAATTAATTTGTCTATCATGTGTAAAACTGTTTTTTTGCTTGTACCTAACTACCGGGGCTATGAGCATTTATTGGCCACCGTTACAGGGGATGTTCCGTTTGCGGAAGCATTCACTGTCGCACTGTTGTCTGAATCAGAATTTACAGAATTTAAGAATGAACAAAATGAAGAGTTACCAGCACTTATTTTAACGCTCGTTATACAGAAGCACCGCAGGTATTTGCAGCCCCTATTTATCGGGGGATGTAGTGCAGCCAGGACTTCATAGTTTATCCGTCCCCTGACGGACTGGACCATGCCAACCATATGAAGTCCTATGTATTAGGTGGCATTTTTATTATTCACCTTAAATTCAATTATTTTGTGTTTACTAACAAATCCATTTTTCTCAAGAGTTTTCTGAGATGCAATATTTTCAATCGCACAACCACAAATCGGTTTCCAATTATTTTTTAAGCAAGTATCCTTTAAATATGATATTATCAATGTCGCAATCCCTTGCTTCCTGTAATTCGGATTTACCCACATTCCAATATCATAGTAATCGTAATTAGCATGAACTTTTATTAAATATCCACATCCCAACAATTGACTATCCTTTTGAAACATAATAACATTATTGCCATTTACATATTTTTCAAGTTCATCGGGTGTTTCATATAATCCACCTTCTTGTTGAAGAAGAAATGAATAATCCTTGTTCCCGGCAAATCTTATTGACAAATCATTGATTGCAATTTTCTCAGAATCAACATAATCCCGAAACAAGGTGCCAAGCAATTTGTATGTATAAGAATTTGTCAAGCAACAATTCAGTAACAGCGAATCAAAAGACTTGCAATAAATAGTATTGATGGCTAAGTCTCTTATTATTGTTTGAAAGACATCATTACAGTTAGGGATAAATCTGTCAATTAAATAGAATTCAACCAAAATATTATCCACCGTTTTTATAACGTATCCTATGAGAACACCGTTAAAATAAATTTTGTAAATATCAGAATCATCGATAAATATTTCCAAATACAACTCTTGAAACTCAGGTAAAGAATTCAGGTAGTCAGTTCTCAATGGAGTCACATCATTTAATTCCGCTTTTATTATCTGTATCATACTGATTATATGGATTTTTAAATATCACCTGACATTTGGCGGTATGAAACGTGCCGGATTTCAGAGCTGCAAACCTATCAACCGCCAAGAAGCCTCTCATAGACTTGACGAAAAGAGTGTTTTTCTTGGATTTTGCAAAAACAGTCGAAGTCGGCTTTCTAAAGCACTCGCTTTTTCTAATGGGTGCAAATCTGTGTTGGGAAAGTTATTCATTTGAAATTCTCTCCTTTACTTTTGTCCCGAGCAAAAGCAAAATGATTACCACAAAAATTGCAACCGTGTCGGGTATTAATTGCTTTAAATTGCCATTATTGTTCAACAAAGTAAAGAATGTAATTACAATCCAACGCATTGCTAAAATCACAATTATTAGCCAAGCAGCAAACTTAACTTCTAACAGATTCTTTCGAAATGCCATAATCAGTAAGGCAATTCCGAAAACAAAATTTTCTATACCTATTATATGCCACACATAGGTAAATGCAACTTTTGTATTGTTCTCAATTTCAATATTGTCTAAAATTGGCAAAGTTGTCGCCATTCCATTCAAAGTATGAGTAACTGCAAACAGAATACACAAAAGTCCAACTGTCAAATAAAAGTAATTTCGTATCATTTCTTTTTTTTTTTAGTATTCTGACTAACGACTGAAGATATGAGCATTTGTTGGTCACCGTTACACGGGATGTCCCATTTACCTGAGCGTTCACTGTCGCCTTATTCGATTTTTTACACTCCAAAAGTACAAACTATTTTTAACTCTACCAACGGTTTATATCAATTTCTATAAACAAACATAAAAACCTTTTATAAATGTGGACTTTGGCTAATGAAAAAACCGCCCCTACTATGCAGTTGAGACGGTTATCCATAATAAATATCTATCTATCGGTTTATTATTCTCTGAAAAATTAAATTACAAAAGTTGAAATCTGATCACTCCATATGCGCGAAGGATCGGAAGCTGCACCTGCTATACGGAATGTGTATTGCTTGCCGCTGGTGAGTCCTTCTATCAGTATTTTGTGCTTGGTGGATGTTTTATGGATCCAGTTCAACGTGCCATCAGCTGTTACTTCGGCATATTCAAATTCATAAAAACTGGCAGACGTAATAACTTCGCAACTTACCCATACGGTGCCTATGTTATTATATATAATTT